>CAZCHR010000076.1:0-11986 GCA_964498665.1 uncultured Tenacibaculum sp.
ATTCAATCCTGAGTTTTTTAAACTTACACAGTTTATGGGCTAATGCCTTTTATTTTCTGGATAGCTGTGTACTATTTTTATAATTATTTTTTAGGATACGGTAGTCTTAACACCGCATATGTAAACAATTTCTCTTTGTTCTTAATGCCTGTTACGATTAGCATTAGTTATTTTTTTATTTCTTTTTAATCCCAAATTATTTACTAAAAAATAAACAAGGTTTATTCTTCTTATATACTATATACACCTTCATTGTTTCTTTTTTTTTCATTGTTCTTTCTATATTATATGGATTAGTTTTTTCAGAAAAATTTAAACTTAATGATTATACGCCTATAACCAAAGGTATTATTTTTATAATTTTAGGAATCTACTTTATTGTTTTTATAGTAATTACAATAAATTTATTAATACACAATTACAAATCGACTTTAAAGAGTGAAGATTTAAAAAACAAATTTTTACAAACTCAATTACAATTAAAAGAGCAAGAGTTAAAGTTTTTAAAAATGCAATTGCATCCACATTTTTTATTCAATACTTTAAACACACTTTATGGTTTTGCTTTAAAAAAATCAGATGCTGCTCCTGATATGATTTTAAAACTCTCTGACCTTCTTGATTATATTTTATACCAAGTGGACAAACCTTCTGTTCTTTTATCAGATGAAATAAAACATATTGAGAATTATATTGCTTTAGAAAAAATGAGATTTCAAGACAGTTTAGATGTTAACTTTTCTAAAAAACTTACATAATGAAAATATTGAAGTAGCACCTATGCTTTTATTACCTTTTATAGAAAATTCTTTTAAACACGGTACTCAGATAAATAACACTCTGAAAGTTGAAGCAACACTAAAAACATCAGACAACCAATTAGAATTTGAAGTAACAAATACTTCTAGAAAGAATGTGAATACTAAAAAAGGAATTGGCTTAGATAATATTAAAAAGCGTTTGGAAATGTTATTCAACAATAGCTATTCATTAAATATTATTCAAAAAGAAGGCTCATTTTACATCAACCTTAAAATACCTTTAAAAAATGTCTAAAAAGATAACATGTGTAATTGTTGATGATGAACCTATTGCTAGAGAAATAATAGCTGCATTTATTGAAAAAACACCTTCATTAAAATTAATAAAAGTTTGTAATAATGCTATTGAAGCAATTAATTTCATTGAAAATAATCAAGTTGATTTGTTTTTTTTAGATATTAATATGCCTGAAATTAATGGATTAAGTTTAGCTAAAATTATTGGTAATAAATCTAAAATAATTTTCACAACAGCTTACCGTGATTATGCTGTTGACGGCTTCAATTTAAATGTGATTGACTATTTATTAAAACCAATTGCTTTCGAACGTTTTTTCGAAGCTATTGAAAAAGTAAACTCAACCTTTAAACCATCTGAAACAGAAAAAAACAACACCACATCAAAAAATTTCATATTCGTTCGTTCAGAACGTAAAATGGTAAAAATAAATTTTGATGAGATTCTATATATAGAAAGTTTAGGAGATTATTTAAAAGTTTTTTTACAGGATCAAACCGTTATAACTAGAGAAACAATGAATAATATAAACAATAAACTACCTTTAAATAAATTCATAAGAATTCATAGATCTTATATTGTTTCTTTAATAGAAATTTCTTCTTACACAAACGAACATATTGAACTAAAAAACAAAGCTTTACCTATTAGTAGAAGTTATAAAGAATCCGTTTTACAAAAATTAGCAGAAGTCTAGTCTAAATTTTATCTTTACTGCAAATTTTAGACCTTTGAATACATCAGATTTTATTTCAAAAAAAACAGAGAAAAAAGTTTCAAAAGCATCTTTTACATGGCAAACACCAAGTAATATTGCTTTAGTTAAATACTGGGGAAAGAGTGATCCGCAAATTCCTAAAAATGCTTCTATTAGTTTTACACTTAATAACTGTCATACAAACACTACTATAGATTTTTTAAAGATTGAAAAATCAAATGAAGCTCAATTCGAATTATTTTTTGAAGGAAAGAAAAAAGATGATTTCAAACCAAAAATCGCAAAATTCTTTGAAAGAATTCAAGAATACTGTCCTTATATTTTAGAATATAAAATGACTATTAATTCTGAAAATTCTTTTCCTCACAGTAGCGGAATTGCATCATCTGCAAGTGGTATGAGTGCTATTGCTATGTGTTTAATGAGTTTAGAAAAAGAATTAAATTCAACTTTAACCAAAGAATATATCAACAAAAAAGCATCTTTCTTAGCTCGTTTAGGATCTGGAAGTGCCAGTAGAAGTATTGAAGGACCATTAGTTGTTTGGGGAAAGCATCCTGAAATAAAGAATAGTTCAGATTTATTTGCTGTTAAATTCCCTTATAAAGTACATCCAATTTTCGAAAAATATTGCGACACTATTTTATTAGTAGACAAAGGTGAAAAACAAGTTTCTAGTACTGTTGGTCATAATTTAATGCATAAGCACCCTTATGCAGAACAACGCTTTTTACAAGCTAATGAAAATCTAGAAAAACTTTCTAAAATTCTACAAAATGGTAATATTAAAGAGTTTATTAATTTAGTTGAAAGCGAAGCTTTAACGCTACATGCAATGATGCTTACTAGTAATCCATATTTTATTTTAATGAAACCAAATACATTAGAAGTTATCAATAAAATTTGGAAATATAGAGAGCAAAATAATAGTAATATTTGTTTCACTTTAGATGCTGGTGCAAATGTTCATGTACTATACCCAAACTCTGAAAAGACTGACGTAGAGATATTTATCAAAAATACCTTAGCTAAATACTGCCAAAAAAATAATTATATTTGTGATAATGTGGGTTTCGGCGCAAATTCACAGTAACCCTTAATTCCCTTATATTATGAAAAATGCAGGACTAATATTTTTTTTTATTGGCTTCTTAACATCTTCTGTTAATGCACAAGATACAATTTGGTTTGATGAAAACTGGCAAGAAACAACAGAAGAAAAACATGAATATTACAGACCATCACCTAAAAAAATAAAAGATGGTTTTTGGATTGTAGATTATTATAAAGATGGTCAGATTCGAATGGAAGGTTTTAGTAAAAACACTAAAGCAGATGAAGAAATATTTGATGGCTTAGTAATTTATTATCATAAGAACGGAAAACCTTTTCATAAAGCGAATTATGAAAATGGAAAGCTAGATGGAGTTCGTAAAGTATTTTACAAATCTGGCGAACTAAAAGAGCAAGGAAAATATGTTGAAGGTAAAAGACAAGGTGTTTGGAAAACCTTTTACAAAAACGGAAAAATAGAAACTAAAGGAAAATATAGAGACAATGAAAAAGTAGGCGTTTGGAAAACTTTTTACAAAAATGTCTACTAACTTGTAAACTAGCATATTTACCTTTACTTTTGTTAAGTAATTAAAACATCTATGAAAGGACCATTATTTTACGCTAAAATATTACTTTTTGGTGAATACGGAATAATTAAAGACTCTAAAGGGTTAGCAATTCCGTTTAATTCATATAAAGGAGCGTTAAAATCTGCTAAAAACTTATCAGGAGAAGCTAAAAAATCAAACAACAGTTTAGCTCAATTTTATAACTATTTAGCAAAGTTAGATGACAGTATCGTTTCTTTCGATTTAATTTCTTTAAAAAAAGACATTGATACAGGAATGTATTTTGACTCTTCTATTCCACAAGGATATGGTGTTGGTAGTTCTGGCGCACTAGTCGCTTCTATTTACGATCAATATTCTACTAATAAAATTACTGTTTTAGAAAACTTAACGCGCGATAAGCTGTTAACGCTAAAGCAAATTTTTTCTTTGATGGAATCTTTTTTTCACGGAAAAAGTTCTGGATTAGATCCTTTAAACTCATATTTAAGTTTACCTATTTTAATTAACTCTAAAGAGAATATTGAACCAGCAGGTATCCCATCTCAAAAAGAAGGAAAAGGCGCTGTATTTTTATTAGATTCTGAGCTAATTGGTGAAACTGAACCTATGGTAAACATTTTTATGAATAAGATGAAAAACGAAGGTTTTCGTAAAATGATTAGTGAAGAGTTTTCATTACATACAGATGCTTGTATCGAAGATTTCTTAAAAGGTAATGTTAGTTCTTTATTTGGTAATGTTAAAAAATTATCTAAGGTCGTTTTAGCCAACTTTAAACCAATGATTCCTTTAGCTTTTCATAAAGTTTGGGAACAAGGGATTCAAACAAATGACTACTACCTAAAGCTATGTGGTTCAGGTGGCGGTGGTTACATCTTAGGTTTTACTGAAGATTATCAAAAAGCAAAAAACACATTAAAAGATTATAAACTAGAGTTAGTGTATCGTTTTTAAATTACTTTTCTAAATGAGTACATTTAAAGTAAATACATTAGTCAAAAAAACATTTAGTCTTCTATCAGTGGTTAGAGGATATAATATACTCGTATTAATAGCAGCTCAATATTTGGCTGCTATTTTTATTTTCTCTGAACACAAATCTATAAAACCAGTAATTTTTGATTGGCATTTGTTATATTTAGTAATTGCTACCGTATCGGTAGTAGCAGCTGGATATATTATTAATAATTTTTATGATAAAAATGCTGATAAAATCAATCGCCCAATAAAATCTGGTTTAGATTCTTATGTAAAACAAGAAACCAAATTATCTTTATACTTTCTATTAAATTTTATTGGCTTTGGTTTTGGTTGGTTAGTATCCTGGAGAGCAGCTTTATTTTTTGCTATTTATATTTTTAGTATTTGGTTTTATTCGCACAAGCTAAAAAAATATCCGATTATAGGTTTAATTAGTGTAACAACCCTAACTATTTTACCTTTTTTTGTAATATTTATTCATTATAAAAATTTTTCAAAAGTTATTTTTGTCCATGCTTTTTTTCTTTTTTTAGTAATTATGATTCGTGAGTTAATTAAAGATTTAGAAAACATAAAAGGAGCAATAGCTAACAATTACAATACTTTTCCAGTAAAACATGGAGAATTAAACACTAAGAAGTTTATTCTTTTATTAATGATATTAACACTTATACCTATTAGTGTTTTATTTAATTATCCTGCAATAGAATACATGAAGTATTATTTTTATTTAGCTACAATAGTTTTACTTTTTATCGGATTATATACTTGGAGAGCTGATGAAAAAAATCAATATAGATTATCTCATAACATCTTAAAAATCTTATTACTAATAGGAGTTTTCAGTTTATTATTTATTGATAAATCGTTGATATTAGACAAAGTAGTTAATGTTTTAGATTAAAAATCAAATAATTACCTTACATTTGCCCACTTTTTAAAATTTAAACATGAATTCAAAAAACTCGTCGAGAGGACGACAAGCTGGAAAGAGCAGCAATCCTCAAGAAAAAAAATCATTTCGCACTGATAAATCTGATAGAAATAGTAATTCTTCAAGTAAAAAAAGATTCGTAACTAGTTCATCTGATAATAAAAAACAATTTAAAAGAGACTTAAAAAAATCTCAACCAACTAAATCAGTTAAAAAAACAACTGAAAACACAGGTATTCGTTTAAACAAATACATTTCAAATTCTGGAATTTGCTCTCGTAGAGAAGCAGATACTTATATAGAACACGGTAGTGTTTCTGTTAACGGAGATTTAGTAACCGAAATGGGCTATAAAGTTCAACCTGGTGACGAAGTTCGTTTCGATGGAACTTTAATTTCTATCGAAAAGAAACGTTATATCTTATTAAATAAACCTAAAAACTATATTACAACCATGGAAGATGATCGTGGTCGTAAAACAGTTATGGAACTTGTTGCTAATGCAACAAAAGAACGCGTTTATCCTGTTGGAAGATTAGATAGAAATACTACTGGATTATTGCTATTTACCAATGATGGTGAAATGGCAAAAAAATTAACGCATCCAAAACATGATGTTCGTAAATTATACCATGCTTCTTTAGATAAAAAACTAACTTTATCTGATTTAGATAAATTACGTGGTGATGTTATTATCGAAGGTAGAAAAGTATTTATTGATGCTGTGTCTTATGTAGAAGGAGAGCGCAAAACAGAAGTAGGAATTGAGATTCACTCTGGAAGAAACCGTATTGTACGTAAGATTTTTGAAAACTACGGATACACCGTTAAAAAATTAGATCGAGTAGTTTTTGCAGGTATGACTAAGAAAAATTTACCAAGAGGTAGATGGAGAGAGTTAACAAGTCAAGAAGTAAATAATTTACAAATGATATAAAAAAATCCCGAGTTTAAAACTCGGGATTTTTTATTTATTGTTTCATTTCTTTCCACTCCATATAACCTCCTAAAACATTATAAGGTTTAAAGCCTTTTTTTAACAAAAGATCTGATGCTATTTTACTTCTTCCTCCAGATCTACAGTAAATATACACTGGTTTCGATTTATCTAGTTTTTTAAGTGCTAAATCTTCAAAACTACCTGAAGTTACATCTATTGTAATTGCATTTTTAATAACTCCTTTGCTCCACTCTTGCGAAGTACGAACATCGACTAACTGTATTGCTTCATTATTCTTTAAAACAACTTGTAAATCTTCTACCGAAATATCGATAATTCCTTCATCTTGTGATTTACATGATAACAGTATACTACAGATACAAATTACAAATAAGATAATTTTTTTCATATTATTTTAATGTTGATGGACAAACCTCTACTGTTCTTTCAATATTTGTTTCTTTTATTGCTCTGTAACCGCCTGCAACGTCTATTACATTATGATAGCCTCTAGCTTTTAATATAGAAGCTGCTATTACCGAACGATAACCTCCAGCACAATGAATATAAAAGTCTTCATTCACTGGAAAATCTTTTACATAATCGTTTAAAAAATCTAACGGAGTACTAGGAACATTTACTATATGCTCATTATCATATTCTCCTGGTCTACGAGCATCAAAAACTTTTGCTTTATTATTTAAGGCTTCTTCTAAATCGTTTGCTGTAACAGAACGTAATGTATCTATATCTTTCCCTGATGATTTCCAAGATTCAAAACTACCATCTAAGTATCCTAAAACATTATCGAAACCTACACGAGATAAACGTGTAATAGTTGTTGACTCTTCTCCTACAGGAGTTACTAATAAAATTGGTTGTGTAACATCTTTTATTAATGCTCCAACCCAAGGAGCAAATGTACCTCCTAAGCCAATAAAAATTGATTGAGGTATAAAACCTTTAATGAATTCAAATTGATGGCGTACATCTAAAACAATAGCATCAGTTTCATTAGCTATCTTTTCAAAATCATTAACAGATAAAGCCCTTGATCCATTTTTAATAACATCGTCTATAGATTGGTAACCGTTTTTATTCATTTTTACATTCAAAGGAAAATATGCTGGTGGAGGTAATAAACCATCTGTAACCTCTTCTATAAACTCTTCTTTGGTCATATCAGTACGTAATGCATAATTAGTTTTCTTTTGATCACCAATTGTACCAACAGTTTCTTTACTTAAATTTTTACCACAAGCTGATCCTGCTCCATGTGCTGGGTATACAATAACTTCATCTGCTAAAGGCATAATTTTAGTTCGCAAACTATCATATAACATTCCTGCTAAATCTTCTTGGGTAAAATCTCCTTTTTGAGCTAAATCAGGGCGACCAACATCTCCTAAAAATAATGTATCTCCACTGAAAATAGCATGATCATTTCCTTCTTTATCTTTTAACAAATAAGTAGTACTCTCCATAGTATGTCCTGGGGTGTGTAATGCTGTAATTGTAATTTCTCCAACATTAAAGACTTCTTTATCTTTAGCTACTATAGCTTCAAAAGAAGTTTTCGCTGTAGGTCCATAAACTATAGACGCACCTGTTTTTTCAGCCAATGTTACATGCCCACTTACAAAATCTGCATGGAAATGAGTTTCAAAAATATACTTAATAGCAGCTTCATCATTTTTGGCTTTCTTTATATATTGATCTACTTCTCGCAGCGGATCAATGATAGCAACTTCTCCGTTACTTTCAATATAATAAGCTCCTTGTGCTAAACACCCTGTATAAATTTGCTCTATTTTCATAATATTATTATTCATACGCTTGATGTATATATTGTGCGTATTTTTTTTGATTTTGATTATCTCCCGTCTTAAAAAAATTAACTGCTCCGTTTGGTCTCATAAAAAAATGATCTAAACTTAGCACTTCTAATAAACCTCCTCTAAAAAAGGAATCTCTTACAGGTCCTTTTACACCTGCAAAATAAAATTCTATATTTCTTTTTTTATAATACTTAATTCTTTCTTTAAGTATTTCAATACCTGTACTATCTACCCTATTAATACTCTCTGCATCTAATACAATCAACTTTAAAAAATCTCCTTTTTCTTCAGCTAATTCATCTAACTTATCTCTAAAATAATTTGAATTGGCATAAAACAATTGCGCATCAAAACGAAAAACTAATATTTCATTGTCAACAACAACATCTTTAAATCTAGATTTATTTCGATAAAAATTTGAGTTAGGAACTTTTCCTAGTTCAATTGCATAAGGTCTAGAAGTTCTAAAAATTAGAACAATTAAAGATAATCCTACTCCGATTAAAATACCTTGTTCAATTCCAAAAATAAGAGTTGAAAAAAAAGTAGCAATTAACAACCAGAAGTCTAAGTTATTTGCTTTCCACAACCTCCTAGCTTCTTTTACATTTATTAAATTGAAAACAGCAACAATAATAATCGATGCTAAAATCGTTTTTGGTAGATGATAGAAAACTGGAGTTAAAAAAAGTAATGTAAAAACAACTATAATAGCTGAAAATATTGCTGAGATTCCTGTTTTACCTCCTGCCTCTTCATTTATTGCTGAACGTGAAAAACTAGATGTTGACGGATAAGATTGAAAAAAAGAACCAACAATATTACTAATTCCTAAAGCAATTAATTCTTGATTTGGTCTTATGCGATATTCATCTTGTTTCGATTCTAATGTTTTTCCAATAGATATAGTTTCTAAATAACCAACCATTACTAAAGTTCCGGCTATTGGTAATAATTCTCTGATCAAAGCAATATCTATTATTGGTATTGAAAATTTAGGTAACCCTGAAGGGATATCTCTTACTATGGCAACATCAATAAAATAATTTTCGAAAAATCGAATTGTTAAAATTCCTAATACTACAACAATTAATGCGTTAGGTATTTTCTTATTTATTTTTCTAAAAATGATAATAGTAATACAACCAAGAATACCAATAACAGTTGTGTTAAAATTAAAATATGATATTCTGTTAAAAATATCTTCTAATAAAATGTGTATTTGATCGCTTTGTAAAAACTCAACACCTAATAAATTTCTAAATTGATTTAACCCGATAATGAGTGCAACTGCTGATGTAAAACCTGTTATTACGGGTCTTGATAAAAAATTCACGACAAAACCTAAACGTAAAATTCCCATTAAAAATTGAATACCTCCAACCATTAAAGCTAATAAAATAGCGATGGCTATATAACTTTCTGAACCAACTAATGCAAGTGTTGAGACTCCAGTAGCAACAATTAAAGAATCCATAGCTACTGGACCAATTGCTACTTGACGAGAGGAACCAAATATTGCATACATTAATTGTGGTAATAAAGCTGCATATAAACCATAAATTGGTGGTAAACCAGCAATTAAAGCGTAAGCAATTCCTTGAGGTATAAGAACGATAGCAACTGTTACTCCAGCTATTAAATCACCTCTTAATTGTGATTTTTTATAGTTAGGTAACCATGCTAGTATTGGTATCAATTTCTTTAGTAATTTCATATTCTAAAAAAGTTCACCTTGGCTTGTACCTTTTATTCTTCCTAGATGTTTATAGGCTAAATCTGTTACTTCTCTTCCACGAGGTGTACGCATTATAAAACCTTGTTGAATTAAGAAAGGTTCATAAACCTCCTCAATTGTCTCTGAATTTTCTGATACAGCTGTTGCTAAAGTAGAAATCCCTACAGGACCACCTTTAAACTTATCGATAATAGTTGTTAATATTTTATTATCCATTTCGTCTAATCCATGTGCATCAACATTTAATGCTTTTAATGCATATTTGGCAATTTCAATAGTAATTGTACCATCACCTTTTATCTGTGCAAAATCACGTACTCTTCGTAACAATGCATTTGCAATACGAGGTGTTCCTCTACTTCTACCAGCAATTTCTATAGCTGCCTCCATTGAAATAGGAACGCCTAAAATATATGAACTTCTTTGAATTATAGTAGTTAATAACTCTGTTGTGTAATAGTGTAATCTACTACTAATACCAAAACGAGCTCTCATAGGAGCTGTAAGTAATCCCGAACGAGTAGTTGCTCCTATTAATGTAAAAGGTTCTAAATGTATTTGAACAGTACGAGCATTAGGTCCAGATTCGATCATAATATCTATTTTATAATCTTCCATTGCAGAGTATAAATACTCTTCTACAATAGGACTTAATCGATGGATTTCATCAATAAATAAAACATCTCGTTCGTCTAAGTTTGTTAATAACCCTGCTAAGTCTCCTGGTTTATCTAAAACTGGACCTGAAGTAACTTTAATACTCACGTCTAATTCATTTGCTAAAATATGAGCTAATGTAGTTTTTCCTAAACCTGGTGGTCCATGAAACAGTGTATGATCTAAGGCTTCATCTCGTTGATTAGCTGCTTCAACAAAAATTTTTAAATTTTCAATCGCTTGATCTTGTCCTGAAAAATCTTCAAAAGATAACGGACGTAGTTTTTTTTCTACATCTAGCTCTTCGTTTGTAAAATTACTATTTTCAGGATTTAAATTTTCGTTCATACAAAGGCAAATATACTTGAATAATAAGTTTTAAGCTGTAATAAATGTTACTTAGTAAAAGTAGTTTTGCTAAGATACATATTCACTATTAAATTTTAAGTATAAAAAAAGCCTTCCAAATTGGAAGGCTTTTTTAATTATCTTTATTAAGATGGTTCTTCGCCATCTAATAATGGTGTTGTTTGTAATACGAAATCTTTTCCGTGTACATATTCACCATTTTCATCTGTTTTACTATAGTCATATGCCCATCTGTGAACTTCTGGAATAGCCCCTGGCCAATTCCCATGGATATGTTCTACTGGAGTAGTCCATTCTAAAGTATTAGATTTCCATGGATTTTGTTCAGCTTTTTTACCTCTATATATTGATATAAAAAAGTTTGCTAAAAATATTAACTGAGCAAAACCTCCTAAGAAAGCCATTAAAGTCATAAATACATTAATATCGGCTAAGTCATCAAACATTGGAAAGTTTGTATTTGTATAATAACGACGCGGTAAACCTGCTAAACCAACAAAGTGCATTGGAAAAAATACTCCGTAAGCAGTAATTATCGTTAACCAAAAATGCCAGTATCCTAACGTTTTATTCATCATTCTACCATACATTTTAGGAAACCAATGATATACACCTGCAAACATACCTAATAAGGCAGATACTCCCATTACTAAGTGGAAATGCGCCACTACAAAATAAGTATCGTGTACATTAATATCTAATGCCGAATCTCCTAAAACTAATCCTGTTAAACCTCCTGTAACGAATGTAGATACTAATCCGATAGAAAATAACATTGCTGGATTTAACTGTAAATTACCTTTCCATAAAGTAGTAATATAATTAAATGCTTTTACTGCTGATGGTATTGCAATTAATACAGTTGTAAATGTAAATACAGAACCTAAAAATGGATTCATTCCTGAAATAAACATATGGTGACCCCATACAATTGTTGATAAAAATGCAATTGCTATAATAGATCCAATCATTGCGCGGTAACCAAAAATTGGTTTACGTGCATTTGTTGATATAATTTCTGATGTTAATCCTAATGCTGGTAATAAAATAATATATACCTCTGGGTGACCTAAGAACCAAAATAAATGCTCAAATAAAACTGGAGATCCTCCTTGATAATGTAA
>CAZCHR010000077.1:0-11692 GCA_964498665.1 uncultured Tenacibaculum sp.
CTTTTTTAACATAACAACAACCTTTTTAAAACTATTTTTAAAAGAATTCTCAAACAACTGTTTAACAATATTTTATAAATAAAAAAATGAAACACCCCTTAACACGTATAGCTCTCAGCATTAATACAACTACTCCTAAAAATACCTTATATATATATTGTACAAAAAATGCTTTTACAATATCTTTGCGTTTCGAAATCTCCACTTGTAAGGAGATTAAAACATAACACATATATAATGATTAAAATTACATTACCTGACGGGAGCATTAAAGAGTTTGAAAAGAATAGCACAGCAATTGATGTTGCTAAAAGCATTAGTGAAGGTTTAGCAAGAAATGTTATTTCTGCTACATTTGAAGGAAAAACAGTTGAAACTACTACTCCACTTAAAACAGACGGCTCGTTAGTATTACATACATTTAACGACACAAAAGGTAAAGAAGCTTTTTGGCATTCTTCTTCACACGTACTGGCTCAATCAATTTTAGATTTTTACCCAAACGCTAAGTTAACTATAGGTCCTGCTATTGAAAATGGATTTTATTACGATGTTGATTTTGGAGAAGAAACTATCTCTGATAAAGACTTTGGAAAAATTGAAAAGCAATTTTTAGAAAGAGCTCGTGAAAAAGCAGAGTTTAAAATGCGTTCTATTTCTAAAGCAGATGCTTTAGCATATTACAAAGAACAAAACAATGAATATAAAGTAGAGCTAATTGAAGGATTAGAAGATGGGAACATTACTTTTTGTGATCATTCTGACTTTACTGATTTATGTCGTGGTGGACACATTCCTAATACTGGAATTATAAAAGCCATTAAGATAATGAGTGTTGCTGGTGCTTATTGGCGTGGTGATGAAAAGAATAATCAATTAACTCGTGTTTACGGAATCTCTTTCCCAAAACAAAAGCAGTTAAAAGAGTACTTAGAATTATTAGAAGAAGCAAAAAAACGTGACCATAGAAAACTTGGTAAAGAATTAGAACTATTCACTTTTTCTCAAAGAGTTGGAGCTGGTTTACCTTTATGGCTACCAAAAGGAGCTGCTTTACGAAGTCGTTTGGAAGACTTCTTAAAAGCTGCTCAGAAAAAAGCAGGTTACGAAATGGTAATGACACCACATATTGGTCAGAAAGAATTATATGTTACTTCTGGACACTATGCTAAATATGGTGAAGATAGTTTTCAGCCTATTAACACACCTAAAGATGATGAAGAGTTTTTATTAAAACCTATGAACTGTCCTCATCACTGTGAAGTTTTCAATTTCAAACCTCATTCTTATAAAGATTTACCAAAACGTTTTGCTGAGTTCGGAACTGTATATAGATATGAACAAAGTGGTGAATTACACGGATTAACACGTGTAAGAGGATTTACTCAAGATGATGCACATATTTTCTGTACACCAGAACAATTAGATCAAGAATTTAAAGAAGTAATCGATTTAGTTCTTTATGTATTCGGTTCTTTAGGATTTGAAGATTTTACTGCTCAAGTATCTATTAGAGATATGGAAAATCTCGATAAATACATAGGTGATGTTAAAACTTGGGAAATTGCAGAGCAAGCAATTATAAATGCAGCGACAGATAAAGGTTTAAATTTTGTAATTGAAGAAGGTGAAGCTGCTTTTTACGGCCCTAAATTAGACTTCATGGTTAAAGATGCTTTAGGCAGAAGTTGGCAGTTAGGAACCATTCAAGTTGATTATAATTTACCTAAACGTTTTGAATTAAGCTATAAAGGAGCCGATAATCAATTACACCAACCAGTAATGATTCACCGTGCACCGTTTGGTTCTATGGAGCGTTTTATCGCAGTATTATTAGAGTATACAGGTGGTAATTTCCCTCTTTGGTTAACTCCAGAGCAAGTTATCGTACTGCCAATCAGTGAGAAATATCAAAAATATACAGAAAAAGTTTTAACTTTGTTAGAAAATTCCGAAATTCGCGCCCTCGTAGATAACCGAAGTGAGAAGACAGGAAGAAAAATTCGTGATGCTGAAGTTAACAAGATACCATTTATGGTTATTGTTGGAGAGAAGGAAGAAGAAGATGGCACAGTATCTGTTAGAAAACATGGTGAAGGCGACATTGGAACATTTACAATTGAAGAATTTATTTCCTTAATACAGAAAGAAGTTAGCAAAACATTAGTTCCTTTTGGAAACCAAAAATAAGATAGTAATTTTAAATTTATAAGTCATAGCAATTAGAAGAAGAGGCGGACGTAGACCGCTAAGAGTAATTAAAGAAGATCAACATAGAATTAACGGAAAAATCCGTGATGTTGAAGAAGTTCGTTTAGTAGGCGAAAACATTGAGGTGGGTGTATATCCTTTATCGAGAGCTAAAGAGATTGCACGAGAACAAGAGTTAGATTTAGTTGAAATATCACCTAAAGCTGTACCTCCTGTTTGTAAGGTTATTGATTATAAGAAGTTTTTATACGAACAGAAAAAACGTGAAAAAGCTCTAAAATCAAAAGCTACAAAGGTTACTGTTAAAGAAATTCGTTTCGGTCCTAATACTGATGAGCATGATTATGAATTTAAGAAAAAACACGCCATTAAATTTTTAAAAGATGGTGCTAAATTAAAAGCATTTGTTTTCTTCAAAGGACGTTCGATTGTATTTAAAGAACAAGGACAGATTTTACTATTAAAATTAGCTCAAGAACTAGAAGAATACGGTAAGGTAGAACAAATGCCTAAATTAGAAGGAAAACGTATGATTATGTTTATTGCTCCTAAAAAAGGAAAGTAAACAAAACCATATTACAATATATAAGCAAGATAAACTAAAAAACAAAGATGCCTAAAATTAAAACAAAATCTAGTGCCAAGAAACGTTTCAAGTTAACTGGTTCTGGTAAGATCAAAAGAAAGCACGCGTTTAAAAGCCACATCTTAACAAAGAAGTCTAAAAAACGTAAGCTTGCATTAACTCATTCGACTTTAGTACACAAGTCTGATGAAGCAAACATTAAGCAACAATTAGTATTAAGATAATAATTGTTAGCCAGGGAATTTAATTATTAACCATGGAGTTAGGCTCATTTAAGTATCGAAATCCGATCGCCTACTACAAAAAACATTTGAATTATGCCAAGATCAGTAAATTCAGTAGCCTCAAGAAGAAGAAGAAAAAAAATCTTGAAGCAAGCAAAAGGTTACTTTGGTAGACGTAAAAACGTTTACACAGTAGCAAAAAATGCGGTAGAAAAAGCAATGTCATATGCTTATCGTGACCGTAAAAACAATAAGAGAAACTTTCGTTCATTATGGATTCAGCGTATTAACGCTGGAGCTCGTCAGTTCGGAATGTCTTACTCGCAGTTTATGGGTAAAGTAAAAGCTAACAACATCGAATTAAACCGTAAGGTTTTAGCCGATTTAGCTATGAATAACCCAGAAGCTTTTAAGGCTATCGTAGAAAAAATAAAATAAGTTTCACAACCTTGCTTATACTAAAAACCCAAACCTAAACGTTTGGGTTTTTTTAAACCAATTATACAAATTAACTTCGTACTAAATCGCTATTTATGAAAATTTTAAAAATCATATTTATATTTATATTCTTTCAAAACGCTTTAGCTCAAAATAAATTAACAAAAACTCAAGTTGAAAAACTTCCAAATACTATAGAAAATCAATTTCTAAAAACTTATAGACTTTCTAATAGTTGGCAAGAATATAAAATGATTAAAAGAACACATTATATTTCTTTTCAAAAAAACATTTTAGACAGCATCAAAGTTATTAAAGCTGACATTGTTAATAAGGATGTTAAAATAAATGAGCAACTTAAATCTATTACAACTTTACAAACTAAAATAGACTCTTTAAAAAATGAATTATCTACCTCGATTGAAAAAGAAGATTCATTTAATTTTATGGGTATGTTATTAAGTAAAACTACCTATAATACATTATTATGGAGCATTATTACAGGATTACTAATTGGTCTTGTATTTTTCATCTATAAATTTAACAATAGTAACTCTGTAACTAATGACACAAAAAACTTATTAGTTGAAATTGAAGATGAATTTGAAAGGCATAAGAAAAATTCAATTCAAAAAGAACAAAAACTAAGACGTCAATTACAAGATGAAATTAACAAACAACGTGGAGTTAATTAATCTTAAATTATATTTTAGTTTTTAAATAAAAAAGCCCCGAACATAAAATTCAGGGCTTTTTTATTTGAAATATACTTATTTATGATAATCCTGAAATAATCCCATTATTATCAATTTTCATACCTTCAGAAGCTGGTTTTGAAGGTAACCCAGGCATACGCATCATCTTACCTAAAATAGGAATAATAAATTGTGCTCCTGCTGCTATTTCAATTTCACGAACAGTTACCGTAAACCCCTCAGGTTTACCTATTAGCTTATCATTATCTGAAAATGATTTTTGAGTTTTTGCCATACACACAGCAAAATCATTAAAACCTAAACGATCTATTCTTCGTAAATTTAACTGTGCTTTTTTGCTGTACTCTACTTTTAGAGCTCCATAAATTTCTTTAGCAATCGTTTCTATTTTTTCTGTTACAGAACTTTTCCAATCATACAATGGTTTGAATTGTGTAGCTTTATTTTCAACAACATCAACTACTGCTTTTGCTAAGCTTATAGCCCCTTCACCTCCTTTTGCCCACCCTTCTGAAACTACTGCTTTTACACCTAAATTAGCACAAGCATCAATTACAAAATTAACCTCTTCATCAGAATCTGAAATAAATGAATTGATTGCAACCACTGGTTCAATATTAAACTTACGTATGTTTTCAATATGTTTTTCTAAATTCTTAAATCCATTTTGAACACGCTCTAAACTTGGAGTATTATATTCTTCTTTTGGTGAACCTCCATGATGGCGTAACGCTCTTATCGTAGCAACTAACACTACGCATTTAGGGTTCAACTTAGCATGTTGTGATTTGATATTTAAAAATTTTTCAGCTCCTAAATCTGCACCAAAACCAGCTTCTGTTACCACATAATTAGATAATGATAATCCCATTTTAGTTGCAATAATGGTATTTGTTCCTTGTGCAATATTAGCAAAAGGTCCTCCATGAATAATTGCTGGATTCTCTTCTAAAGTTTGTACTAAATTTGGTTTAATAGCATCTTTTAATAAAATAGCCATTGCATCTTGTGCTTTTAAGTCTTTTGCAAAAATTGGCTTTTTATCAAAAGTAAATCCTATAAAAATATCTCCAAGACGTTGTTTTAAATCATCAAAATCGCTAGCCATACAAAGTATTGCCATCACTTCTGAAGCTGGAGTAATATTAAATCCGTCTTCACGAGGAATTCCATTAGCTGTTCCACCTAACCCAATAGTTATTTGGCGTAATGCTCGGTCATTCATATCAATTACACGCCTCCACAATATAGTACGTGGATCAATATTTAAATTATTGGTTTTACTCTGTAAATTATTATCTATTAAGGCAGATAATAAATTGTTAGCTTTTTCGATTGCGTTAAAATCTCCTGTAAAATGAAGGTTAATATCCTCCATAGGAACTACTTGAGAGTAACCTCCTCCAGCAGCACCTCCTTTTATACCAAAAACAGGACCTAATGATGGCTCACGTAACACAACAGTAGCTTGTTTGCTTATTTTATTCAAACCTTCAGTTAAACCGATAGACACAGTGGTTTTTCCTTCACCAGCAGGAGTTGGTGTTAAAGCTGTTACTAAAACTAAGTTGTTATTTTTTATCTTTTTCTCATCAATAAGACTTAGTGGTAATTTGGCTTTATATTTACCATACATTTCAAGATCATCTTCTTGAATTTTAAGCTTTTCTGCTATATATTTTATATGTTTTAATTCTTTCGCTTGAGCTATTTGAATATCTGTTAAATCAGTCATGAACAACTATATAATTTTATTATTTATTTTTCTAAAATGGTAAGTAAATATACATAATATAATCACTGAAAAACATGGCGTTTATTATCATATTAGAACTAATTATATACTATACAGATAAATATATTAAAAGAATTGTCAAATCTTTTTTGAAATACTATATTTGCACGTTTTAAAAAAAGTCGATTTAAATTATTAAAAATGCAAAACAAAGGTCTTATTAAATTATTTGCTGTCCTATTTGGATTAGTAAGTTTGTACCAATTGTCGTTTACATTTTTTGCTAATAAAGTAGAAGATAGCGCAAAAGAGTACTCAAAAGAAAACGTTAAAGATAACAACGGTAGAGAGTTAGCTAGATATGAAAGAAAATATCTTGATAGTGTAGCCAACAAAGAAGTTGTAGACTTAGTAGTTACTAAGTATACTTATGACGATATCAAGGAGCGTGAAATGAACCTTGGTTTAGATTTAAAAGGTGGTATTAATGCAATTTTACAAGTATCTGTAAAAGATATTTTAATTGGATTATCTAACAAATCTAAAAACACTGTTTTTACTGAAGCATTAGCAAAAGCTGATCAAGATCAAAAAGACAGTCAAGAAAATTATTTAGATTTATTCTACAACAATTTCGTAGAATTATCTGCAAACAAAGTAAAGTTAAGCGATCCAAGTATTTTTGGAACTAAATCGTTACGTGACAAAATCGACTTTAATAAAACGAACGAACAAGTAAAATCGACTTTACAAGAAGAAATCAATTCATCTATTAATACTGCTTTTGAAGTATTACGTAGTCGTATTGATAAATTTGGTGTTGTTCAACCAAGTATACAAAGAATTGGAACTTCTGGACGTATTCAAGTAGAATTACCAGGAGCTAAAGATATTGATAGAGTTCAAAAATTATTACAAAGTACTGCAGAATTACAGTTTTGGGAAGTATATACAAATGCTGATGTACAAAACTTTTTCTTTAGTGCTAATGCTAAAGTTGCTGAATTATTAAAAGACGATTCTACTACCGAGGTAGCTAAAGATTCAACAAAAGCTGATAGTATCGATGATTTACTAGGAGAATCTTCAGATTCTACCAAGGTAGCTACTCAGAAAAATTTATTTACTTATTTATTTCCTAATGTAGCACAAAATCAACAGCAAGTAACATCTTTAGTAGCTAGTGCTAGAGTTCAGGATACAGCTAAAGTAAATAGCTTTTTAGCGAATAAAGAAGTTAAAGCTTTATTACCTTCGAATTTAAAATATGTTAAATTCTTATGGGATTATAAAACTAATCCAAGTGCTGACGGAACAAATGAAATTATTGGTTTATATGCCATGAAATCTAACAGAAACGATAAAGCTGCTATTGATGGTGATGTTATTGCTGATGCAAAACAAGATTACGATCAAGTAAGTAAGCCAATCGTATCTATGACGATGAACGGAATAGGAACTAAAAAATGGTCTAAGTTAACAGGTGAAAACATAGGTAAACACGTTGCAATTGTGTTAGACAATTATGTTTATACTGCACCAGTTATTAATGGACAATTAGGTAGTAACTCTTCTATTTCTGGTGGTTCTATGACTGTTAATGAAGCACAAGATATTGCAACTATTTTAAAAGCTGGTAAGTTACCTGCACCAGCAAGAATGATTCAAGCACAAGTTGTTGGACCATCTTTAGGTCAAGAATCTATTAACGCAAGTATGTGGTCTTTTGGACTAGCAATCTTATTAGTATTAGGATGGATGTTCTTATACTACGGTAAAGCAGGTTTATATGCAAACATTGCATTATTAGTAAACATCTTATTTATCTTCGGATGGTTAGTTTCATTTAATGCTGTATTAACTTTACCTGGTATTGCTGGTATTATCTTAACTATAGGTATGTCGGTAGATGCAAACGTAATTATTTTCGAAAGAATTAAAGAAGCCTTAAGAGGCGGTAAAAGTTTAGCAACTGCAGTTGATGAAGGATTTAGTTTTAAAGGAGCTTTATCAGCAATTATTGATGCAAACATTACAACTTTCTTAACTGGTGTTATCTTATTTGTATTTGGTACAGGACCAATTAAAGGTTTTGCTTATACTTTAATGTTAGGTATTGCTACTTCTTTATTTACAGCGATTTTTATTACTCGTTTATTTATTGACGGAGCTGTAAACAAAGGAACAAACTTAACGTTTAACACAAACATTTCTAAGAACTGGTTTAACAATATTAACATTGAGTTCTTAAAGAAACGTAAATTAGCTTATATAATTTCAGGAGTATTTATCCTTGCTGGATTAGTTTCAATCTTTACATTAGGATTAAAACAAGGAGTTGACTTTAAAGGAGGACGTTCTTATGTGGTACGTTTCGACAAATCGATGAAAGCTAACGAAGTTGCATCTTCATTAAAAGGTGCTTTTGGCACTGCTCCTGAAGTAAAAACTTATGGTTCTGATAATCAATTAAAAATTACTACTGCTTTTAAAATTGATGAAGAAGGTAGAGAAATTGATGAAGTTGTACAAACTGCATTATATAATGGTTTAAAATCTTATATAGGAACTACTTCTTACGAAAACTTTAAACCAGGTTTCGAAAAAGCTGAAAATTCTAACGGAATTATGAGCTATATGAAAGTAGAGCCAACTATTGCTGATGATATTAAGAAAGCAGCTTTATGGGCAGTAATAGGTTCTTTAATAGTAGTATTCTTATATATTTTATTACGTTTTAGAAAAATGTCTTACTCTATTGGTGCAGTAGCAGCAGTATTCCACGATGTATTAGTAGTGTTAGGAGTATTCTCAATTTTCTATAAAATAATGCCATTTGATATGGAAATCGGACAATCTTTTATTGCTGCTATCTTAACTGTTGTTGGATACTCATTAAACGATACCGTGGTAATTTTTGATAGAATTAGAGAATATGCTGGTGAAAGTAAAACATTTACTGCTGGTTTAGTAGATAAAGCTTTAAGTAGCACGTTAGGTAGAACAATAAATACTTCTTTAACTACATTATTAGTAATGTTAGCTATTTTCTTCTTTGGTGGAGATAGTATTAAAGGATTTATGTTTGCTTTAATTGTAGGTGTAGTTGTAGGTACATACTCATCTTTATTTGTAGCAACACCAATTATGTTTGACTCTTCGAAAAAAGAAGACAAAAACTAATTTTTAAATAAATATTTCCAAAACCGTTTTGAGTTATTATTCAAAACGGTTTTTTTAGTTAATATCAAGCAACTATCTTTGCAGTCTGATGAAAATTACAAAACTTCACGATTTATATTTTAAAGAATTTATTTCTTCTAACGAAATATCAGCTATTGTTAAATCATTAGCAGAACAAGTAAAAAACGATTTACCTAAAGATGAAGTTCCATTATTTGTTGGAATTTTAAATGGTTGTTTCGTTTTTACTGCCGATTTTTTACGAGAGTTTAAAGGTGATTGTGAAATCAGTTTTGTGAAATTGGCTTCTTATGAAGGAACAAAATCAACCGAAGATGTAAAAAAACTAATTGGTATCAATGAAGATTTAACAAATCGAACTGTTATCATTTTAGAGGATATAATAGATACAGGTACAACATTACAAGAGATCTATGAAATATTCAAAACAAAAAACGTAAAAGAACTAAAAGTAGTAACACTTTTCTTTAAACCAGATGTATACCGCAAAGAACTACCTATAAGCTATATCGGAAAAAATATTGAAGATAAATTTATTGTTGGTTACGGATTAGATTACAAAGGTTACGGAAGAAATTTGTCTGCTATTTACCAATTAACAACACAACCCAAAATGAAAAACATCGTATTATTTGGTCCTCCAGGAGCAGGAAAAGGTACACAAGCTGAAGTATTAAAAGAAAAATATAATCTAGTACATATCTCTACTGGAGATGTGTTTCGTTTTAATATTAAAAATGAAACTGAATTAGGTTTATTAGCAAAAACATATATGGATGATGGTAATTTAGTTCCAGACGAAGTTACTATTAACATGTTAAAAGCCGAAGTTGAAAAGAATACAGATGCAGCTGGTTTTATTTTTGATGGTTTTCCTAGAACAGAATCTCAAGCAAAAGCTTTAGATGCTTTTTTAGCTGAAAAAGGAGAACGTATTAACGGAATGGTTGCTTTAGAAGTTTCTGAAGACTTACTTGTTCAACGTTTATTAGAAAGAGGAAAAACAAGTGGTAGAACAGATGATACTGATGAAGGTAAAATTAGAAATCGTTTTAACGAATACAATACTAAAACAGCAGTTTTAAAAGATTTTTACCAAGCACAAGGTAACTATTACGGTGTAAACGGTGTAGGATCTATTGAAGAGATCACACAACGTTTATCAGAAGTGTTTGACACATTATAAATTACATAAAAAGGAAGATGATACTTCCTTTTTAAATATTAGAAAAAATGACTGAAGGAAATTTTGTTGACTATATAAAAATATATGCATCTTCTGGTAAAGGAGGTAGAGGATCTGCACATTTACACCGTGAAAAATACATTACCAAAGGAGGTCCTGATGGTGGTGATGGTGGTCGTGGAGGTCACATCATTTTACGTGGTGACAAAAGTATGTGGACACTTTTCCATTTAAAATTTAAACGTCATTTTAGAGCAGAATCTGGTGGTGATGGTAGTGCTAGTCGTAGTACAGGTCGTGATGCTGCTGATATTATTGTTCCTGTTCCATTAGGTACTATTATTCGTGATGCAGATACCGATACTGTTTTACATGAAATAACAGAAGACGGACAAGATATTATCTTATTAGAAGGTGGTAAAGGTGGTAAAGGTAACTGGCATTTTAAATCTTCTACCAATCAGGCTCCGCGTTATGCTCAACCTGGTATTGAAGGTAAAGATGGATGGTTTCGTATAGAGCTTAAAATATTAGCAGATGTTGGTTTAGTTGGTTTTCCTAATGCAGGAAAATCTACTTTATTATCTGTAATAACGGCTGCGAAACCTAAAATTGCAGATTATGCTTTTACTACTTTAAAACCTAATTTAGGTATAGTAGAACATCGTAACCATCAAAGTTTTGTGGTAGCAGATATTCCTGGAATCATTGAAGGTGCTGCCGAAGGTAAAGGACTTGGACATTATTTTTTACGTCATATCGAGCGTAACTCTGCCTTATTATTTTTAATTCCTGCTGATAGTGATGATATTCAGAAAGAATATGACATACTTTTAAACGAATTGAAAAAGCACAATCATGAGTTATTAGATAAAGATCGTTTACTAGCCATTTCTAAATCGGATATGTTAGATGATGAATTAAAAGAAGAAATTAAAGCTGAATTACCTAAAGATGTTGAAGCTTTATTTATCTCATCTGTAGCGCAATTAGGTTTACAAGAATTAAAAGATAAATTATGGGGAATGTTGAATTAACATTTTCTATAGAATACAATTATAAAAAGCAATCTCTTTCTGAGATTGCTTTTTTAGTTTGATTCTTAACCTATTTTCTTATATCTTTCGTTAACGTTAAATATAAATTATTAAAGGAAATTCATAGCCTCTAACAAATTTGAGCTAAAACTCAATTGAATAATAACAAGTAAAGTAAAACAATCAAATGAAGAAAAGTAAATCTATACAATTTGTAATGAATGATCTTTAAGACATCTATAACACTGCTATGAGTATATCTCTATATTCATATATAAATTCTTCTTTATTCAATGAACAAAAAACCGAATTAAATAAAGATACCCTAAAGATCTACAACCAAATTAAGGAGTTT
>CAZCHR010000078.1:0-11440 GCA_964498665.1 uncultured Tenacibaculum sp.
AATATCAAACGATTAAAACTAATCAACTCTCTTTTTATTAATCGAACTCAGGTTGTCAATGTTTGGCGGCCTTTTTGTATTTAAAAAAATAATATTTTTGCAAACATGTATAATAAAAGAATTGAGTTAACAGAAGAAGATTATTATCTTAACGAACAAGGTTATAAAGTTTTTACAGAAAAATTCCATTTAAAAAGAGGGTATTGCTGTAAAAGTGGTTGTAGGCATTGTCCGTATGGTTATGATAAGAAAACAGATAGTTTTAAATAATTGTGACAATTAGTGTTAAATTGTTTCTAAAAAGTATATAAACCAAATAAAGATGAAAAAAATTATAGCATTAGCATTCGTAGTTTTATTAACGGGGTGTGCAGAGTTACAAAAAGTAGTAAATCAATTACCTCAAAGCGGAGGTGTTTTATCGCAAGCACAAATAGGAAACGGTTTACGACAAGCTTTAGATAATGGAATAAAAAATCAAGTAACTAAATTAACTTCTAAAGATGGATTTTATAGAAATGAACTAGTTAAAATTCTTTTGCCAAAAGAATTACAAGCGGTAGATAAAGGCTTACGTAAAATAGGTTTAAGTAGTTTAGCTGATGAGGGTTTAAAAGCAATAAATAGAACTGCAGAAGACGCTGTAAAAACTGCTACACCAATCTTTGTAAATGCAGTAAAAGAAATAACTTTTAATGATGCTAAAAATATACTGTTAGGTGAGCAAAATGCAGCTACATCTTTCTTACAAGGTAAAACAAATACAGCTTTGTATAATCAGTTTAGTCCAGTAATTAAAAACTCATTTGCTAAAGTAGGAGCAGACCAAATTTGGTCTAACCTAATAAATAAATATAATAGTATTCCTTTTGTAAAAAGAGTTAATCCAGATTTAACTGATTATGTAACAGGAGAAGCTTTAAAAGGAGTTTTTACAATGATTGCTGCTGAAGAAAAAGGAATTCGTGAAAAAGTTGGTTTAAGAAATACAGCTTTACTGCGTCAAGTTTTTGCTTTACAAGATGCAAGATAGTTTATGTAAATAAATATATGAAATTATAAAAGGTTTACTATTTAGTAAACCTTTTTTGTAGATTAATGTTTTATTAGTTGTTTGTTTATCAAATATTTATGTATATTTATAAGCAGAGACAACTAAATTACAAATGACAAGAGTTAACCAACTACATAGATATAAAGACCATCTCAAAGATAGATACCGTAAATTGGTTGAAACGGCAAATGATTATAAGTATATTGATGAATGTAAGAGCGATCGTTCAGCATTTAAAGCAATGAAAGTGCTAGAAAAAATCAATCGAATAAAATATTTAAATAAAGATATTTCAAATTCTATTGTGTAAACTTTTAAAGTAATCAAAAGCTTTTAGCAATCTACTACCATACCAAGAAAATAGCTCACCATCTACTAGGAGTATTTTCGATTTTGCATTATGCTCTTCTATTTCTTTAATATGAATCTCTTTAAAAGGATAAGGTTCTGATGATAGTAAAACTAATTCAGGTATTTCTTTTTGTGACATTTTTTTTATGTCGACTTCAGGATACCTTTTTTCATTAATATAAATATTTTCGAATTTGTTTAATTGAAGAAGATGGTTGATAAAAGTATTGTTGGCAGCTACCATCCAAGGTTTTCTCCAAATAAAATAAGCAACATTTATTGTTTCTCGATTTTTAATAAATTTTTTAAAATTATTTAATTTAATGTCTAATTTATTATTGATTTCAGAAGCGGATGTTTTACAAGAGAATATCTCACCATATTGACTTATGAGTTCTTTAGCGTCATCAAGAGTGAAAATGTTCGAAACATGAGTTAGAGCTATTCGTTCGCAGATTTCAACAATTTCTTTTGTGTTTTCTTCTTTGTTACAAAGGATAATATCAGGTTTTAAAGCCTTTATTTTTTCAAGGTTAATGTTTTTTGTTCCACCAATAACAGTTTTTGTTTTTTTAAAACCGGATGGATGAACGCAGAATTTTGTTAAACCAACAATAGAATCTGCTAGTCCCAAATCAACTAATAATTCTGTTTGACTTGGAACTAGTGATATAATCCTTTTTGGAGTTTTATCTAATTCAAAAACTCGGTTAATTTGGTCTTTGAATTTCATTTTTAATTTAAAATATCTGCCATTTCATTTTGTAGCTCTTTTGCTTTTTTAGCAGCTGCTTCAGCAAAGTCATTCTTGTTTGAAGCATAGATAATTCCACGAGAAGAGTTGATAAGTAAACCGATGTTTTCAGATAAACCATACTTACAAACACCTTGTAGGTTTCCACCTTGTGCTCCTACTCCAGGAACTAGGAGAAAAGAGTTTGGAATTATTTTTCTAATCTCAGCAAAATATTCTGCTTTAGTTGCTCCGACTACATACATTAAGTTTTCTGAGTTTTTCCAAGATTTTGAAGTTTCTAAAACTTGCTTGTATAACTCTTTTCCTTCTACAGTTTTTGTTTGAAAATCAAAAGCGCCTTGGTTAGAAGTTAGTGCAAGCATAATTGTATATTTGTCTTCAAAAGCTAAAAAAGGTTCTACAGAATCTTTACCCATGTACGGAGCTACAGTAACAGAATCGAAAGCTAAATCTTCAAAGAAAGCTTTAGCATACATTGTAGATGTGTTTCCTATATCCCCACGTTTAGCATCGGCAATTGTAAAAATTTCTGGGTGCTTTTTGTTAATGTAGTTAATCGTTTTTTCTAAAGATTCCCATCCTTTTAACCCGTAAGCTTCGTAAAAAGCAGTATTAGGTTTATATGCTACACAAAGATGATGAGTGGCATCTATTATTGCTTTATTGAATTCAAAAATAGGATCTTCCTCTTTTAATAAATGTTGAGGTATTTTAGTCAAATCTACATCTAAGCCAATGCATAGAAACGATTTCTTTTTTCGAATTTCGCTAACTAATTGTTCTGTTGTCATGTGTTGTTGTAAAAGTTATGCAAAAGTACAATTTTTTAACACTTTCCATTATCTTTGTTGTATATGTTTCAATATATAATTAACAAATTTTTCTACGGGGTTTTAACGCTTTTTGGTGTAGTTACTGTAATTTTCTTTTTATTTAATGTGTTACCTGGTGATCCAGCAAGAATGATGTTAGATCAGCGTGAAGATACAGAGCAATTAGAAAATATTAGAAAAAAATACGGTTTTGATAAGCCCGTGTTTACACAATATTTATATTATTTAAATGACGTATCTCCCTTGTCTTTTCATAGTAGTGATATTGAGAATTACACTTATCTCTCTAGTGAAAAATATCATTATCAAAAGATATTTATAATTGGAGAAACTTCAGTGGTTTTTAAATATCCATATTTACGTCAATCATTTCAGAAAAACGGAAAAAATGTGTCTGAAGTAATAAAAGAAACGTTGCCAAATACAGCTGTTTTAGCAATTCTAGCTATTGTTATTGCATTAGTTTTAGGAATCGTTTTAGGGATTCTCTCAGCATTGTTTAAAGATACTTTTTTCGATAGAATTATAGCGATAATAAGTACTTTAGGAATGAGTGTGCCATCTTTCTTTTCAGCAATATTGTTTGCTTGGTTTTTTGGTTTTGTGTTGCATGAATACACAGGGTTAGAAATGACGGGAAGTTTATATGAGGTTGATGATTTTGGAGAAGGAATGTATATACAATGGAAAAACTTATTATTACCTGCAATAGTTTTAGGAATTAGACCGTTAGCAGTTGTAATTCAGTTAATGAGAAATTCATTGTTAGAAACATTAAGTCAAGATTACATTCGTACAGCAAAAGCAAAAGGATTAACAATGTTTCAAGTTGTAAAAAAGCATGCATTAAAAAATTCTTTAAACCCAGTTGTTACAGCAGTATCTGGTTGGTTTGCATCTATGTTAGCAGGTGCTGTCTTTGTTGAGTATATTTTTAATTGGAACGGTTTGGGTAAAGAGATTGTAAATTCATTAAACACACTGGATTTACCTGTAATTATGGGAGCGGTTATAGTTGTAGCAACATTGTTTATTATAATTAATATTTTAGTAGATGTAATTTATAGTTGGTTAGATCCGAGAATAAGATTAAATTAAATATGAGAGTTTTATTATTTGTATTTGGAGTTTTATTATTTAGTAGCTGCGGAGTTTTTCAACCAAAGCTTTTTAATCATCAGGCTTTAAATGAAAAATTAGTTGATATAAACAGAGATTCAATTACCTTAAAAGAAATCCTTAAAAATAACAAAGGCAAAAAAACTTTTATTCAAATATTTGCTACATATTGTCCAGTGAGTCAAGATAGTTTTGATGATGTGATTGAGTTTCAAAAAAATAATTCCAAAATAAATTATATTTTATTGTCAGTAGATCACTCTTATCACGATTGGAAAAGAGGACTTAAAAATATTAAAGTAAAAGGAAAACATTACTATATCCCTAAAAAAGGAAAAGGAGATTTAGGAGCGTTTTTAAAATTAAAAACAATTCCTAGATTTATGATATTAGATAAAAATGGAAAAATTTTACTTTATAAGTCGTCAAAAGTTTCAGATAGATTAAAAAATAAGACGAATTAAAGATGATTAAAAATATAATAGTATTATTTGTATGTACATTGTTGCTTAATTGTTCTATCGAGAATCCTAAAGAGTTTTCAATAGAGGCATTAAATGATGTTTTTATTTCTTTAGAGAATGAAAAAGTTACATTCAAAAATATATTAGCTAAAAATAAAGGAAAGAAAATAGTAATTGATGTTTGGGCATCTTGGTGTGGAGATTGTTTACGAAGTTTGCCAGATGTAAAGAAGCTGCAAGAAAAAAATCCAGATATTGTTTATGTCTTTCTATCTTTGGATAAAGATATAGATTCTTGGAAGAATGGAGTAGAAAGGCTAAAAATAGAAGGAGAACATTATTATATGCAATCTGGATGGGAAGGTGATTTTGCTAATTTTTTAAATTTAAATTGGATTCCTCGCTATTTAGTTATAGATAATAATGGTTCGATTATTGTGTTTAATGAAACTAAAGTAACAAATATGTTAATTGATTAAAAATTAGAAAAATAACGTATTTTAGCTATAAAATTATTTAATCCCGAAAATAACAATTTAAATGAAGAAAATAATCTATGTATTAGTATTGGTTTTTTTAGTGTCTTGTAATGGTGAAAAACCAGCAGCTTTTCCACAAGAGGTTTTAAATGAACAGTTTTTAACTATTGATGAAGAAACAATAACATTTAAAGAAATTTTAGCAAAGAATAAAGGTAAAAAAATGATGATTGAAGCTTGTGCTTCTTGGTGTAGCGAATGTATTTCAGGTATACCTCAGATTAAAAAATTAAAATCTGATAATCCAGATGTTGTTTTTATATTTTTGTCAATTGATAAAACTGTTCCTAAGTGGAAAAAAGGTATAGACAGGTTTTTTAATATTGAAGGACAACATTACTTCTTGTCATCAGCATTAAAAGGAGGGTTTGCAAAAAGTTTAGGGATAAAAGATATTCCAAGTTATATGGTAGTTAACGAATTAGGTATAGTTTCGTTGGCAAGTGCAACTGAACCTGGAGATCCAAGAATTGCATCAGCATTAAAAGAGTAATTACAAATAAAAATAAAATAGAGTGAGAAAAAAAATCATTGCAGGTAACTGGAAGATGAATAAAAACTTTGATGAAGCTAAACGACTAATCAAAGGTATTAAGAAAGGAATAAAAAATGATTTAAATGATGATGTTAGAGTTGTTATAGCTCCTAGTTATGTTAATTTAAATACGGCAATTAAAAGAACCAAAAAATCTAAAATAGAAGTAGCTGCTCAAAATATGCATCAATCTAAAAGCGGTGCATTTACAGGAGAGGTATCAGCTGATATGTTAACTAATATAGGAGTAAATATTGTTATTTTAGGGCATTCTGAAAGGAGAGAATATTTTTTAGAGTCTGATGCATTATTAGCTGAAAAAGTAAATACAGCTTTAGAAAATAATCTAGAAGTTGTTTTTTGTTTTGGTGAATTGTTACAAGATAGAAAATCAGACAATCATTTTAAAGTTGTTGAAAGTCAATTAAAAAATGGACTTTTTCATCTTAAAAAAGAAAGTTTTTCAAAAATAATTTTAGCATACGAACCAGTTTGGGCAATTGGCACAGGAGAAACCGCTTCGCCAGAACAAGCTCAAGAAATGCATGAATTTGTAAGAGAAGTGTTATTAAAGGAATATAATAGAGAAGTATCTGAAAATGTTTCAATTCTATACGGAGGTAGTGTGAAACCAGCAAACGCAAAAGAGATTTTTTCTAAAAAAGATGTTGATGGTGGTTTAATAGGTGGGGCAGCCTTAAAAGCAGATGATTTTGTAGCAATTATTAAATCAATTTAATGGATAATATTTATATAGAATATAATTTTGAGGTGAGTCCAAAAGAACCAGTAACCGAAATTTTAATTGCAGAATTAGGTATGGTAGGTTTTGAGAGCTTTGTTGAAAATGATAATGGAGTTATTGCATATATTCAAAAACAAGATTGGAGTCAAGATGTTTTAGCAAATGTTTTTGCTTTAAAATCAGAAGAATTTAAAATTGATTTTACTCATAAAGAGATCGAGCAAACCAATTGGAATGCTGAATGGGAAAAGAATTTTAACCCAATTCAAGTTGATGATTTAGTGAGTATAAGAGCGCCTTTTCATGAAAATCCGAATTTAAAATACGATATCGTAATAGAGCCAAAAATGAGCTTTGGTACAGGGCATCATGAAACTACACATATGATGGTGCAGCATTTAATTAATTTAGATGTTGAGAATAAAAAGGTATTAGATATGGGATGCGGAACAGGAATTTTGGCAATTTTTGCTGAAATGAAAGGAGCAAAACCTATCGATGCTATTGATATTGATGCTTGGTGTTATGAAAATTCGGTAGAAAATGTTCAGAGAAATAATTGTAAAAACATATCAGTATACGAAGGGGAATCTTCGCTTTTAAAAGATAAAAAGTACGATATAATAATCGCAAATATTAATCGTAATATTTTGTTAGGCGATATCAGTATTTATACAAGTTGCTTAAATGAAAACGGGGTTTTATTATTAAGTGGATTTTATAGTGAAGACATTCCAATTATAGATGCAGAAGTTTCAAAATATGGTTTAACACTAAATAAGACCATTGAAAGAAATAATTGGGTAGCTTTGCAATATCAAAAATAGAGTAAATGAGTACGATTGAAAAAATACAGGAAGAGCTAGATGTTTTAATTCAAGAAACAAGAAAGCATGAAATTGTTTTACATAACGATGATGTAAATACATTTGATTTTGTAATTGATAGTTTGGTTAGTGTTTGCGATCATACTTTAGAGCAAGCTGAACAGTGTACTATATTAGTTCATTATAAAGGTAAGTGTGCTGTTAAAACAGGAGAGTATAAAGATTTAGAGCCAAAATGTTCTAAGTTATTACAATTAGGTTTATCTGCTGAGATAGTATAATATGGAGAACGTTTTTAGATATTACGGATTTTCTGATTTTAAAAAAGATGAATCTGATACTTTTTCAGGAGAAAGAATTTGTTTTTCGATTTTAAACGAACAACATTTTTTAATTTTTGAAAAAAATAATGAGAATTATAATTTGTATGTTTCAAAATACAAGTCAAAAAATGAAATAGGAGTTAAACCACCCGAAATATTAGAGTTACTGGTTAATTCATACGATAAATCTATACCAGAACATAGAATATTATTAAGGAAATATCTATACTAAAACCTCAAAAAAAACTTTTTTTGAGGTTTTTTTATTTTTTTTAGTGACTTATCAAAAAAAAGGGTGTCATAATAGTGTAAGTAAATAACAAATACTTATTTGATAGAAAAGATTATCCCTTATAGTGAATATATAGTAAGCTTCTCTTAGTAAGTAGATGAGATACGAAAAGAGAAGCTTCTTTTAAGAAATTAAAAATAGTAGTAGTTAGTTTTTATACTAAGTTTGGTTAGATGAAAAGGCCTTGAATGTAAGTTCAAGGTCTTTTCTATTTTAGATTATAAATCTTTAAGGGAAGTAAGTGTAATAAATAGTATCAAAATGAAAATTAATTTGAAGGATACCTCTTGGAGTATTTGGTTAATCTACATTACTAACATTAATTGATTTTTTTCGAAGTTATTTAATATTTCCCCTAAGTTTTTGATATTTTTCTTTAAAATAAAAAAGCTCATCAATTATGATGAGCTTTTCTAATAAATAGTTTAATATATTGAATCTCCTATGAAAAGATAATGTTTTGCACTACCGTGTCCATGAGCTTCACACCAGCGATTACCACCACTAACGACTGAATCCATTGATTCGGCAGAAGCGCTAAATGTAGCACCGTCCGCGCAAGTTACCATTCCTTCTCCTCCTCCGTTAATAATCTCTTGTTCAGTTTTAGATATAACTGTTCCTAAGTTTGAAATGTTTTCTAACATAATTTTAAGTTTTAAAGTTAGCCAATATTAATAAATTAACTGAACAGAATTGATGAAATAACCGTAAAAAAAGTAAGTGAAAACCGTAAATTTTAATATGTTTTATTTGTAAAAAAATGTTGATTTTGATATTTATCGGCAATATGTCGGTAAAATTCAGGTCTAAATGTTAAAAAACCCTTTAAAATCAATGTTTTAAAGGGTTTTGTTGTGACCTCGACAGGATTCAAACCTGTAACCTCTTGAGCCGTAATCAAGTATTAATCTTATCTGTTTTTTGTTTTTTATTGCCAAATAGCCCTTGTTTACTGATTAAATCAATATTTTTAGTAATGTTTGTTAATAAGTAATAGTTGTCTATTTTGTGCAAATGTATGCAAATTTTGTGCAAATGAATATATTTGCGTTTATATAATAAAAACTCTTAGCTATGAAAAACAAATATGCGCACACTATATCTATCGTTCTTGATTTACGTAGAGAAAAAGGTAAAGGCTTATATCCTGTAAAATTACGAGTATATTCAAAGACTATTAAAAGAGCAAAGCTTTACGCTACTGATATAGATTTGTCAGAGAATGGATTTAAGGCTATTTGGACTAATGGAAATTCAAAAAATCTTAGAGGAAAAAATAGAGATATACGTCTGTTTTTAAACAACTTTGAACAAAGAGCAAATGAAGAAGCAGAACAATTAACAGTATTTAGCTTTGAGAAATTTGAAAAGAAACTTTTTAGGAGATCAAGCGATGCAAACAATATAATATATCATTTTGAAAAAGAAATTGAAAAAAATATAAAAAAGGGAAAAATAGGAACTTCTGAAAGTTTTAAATACTCACTAAAATCAATTCATAATTTTGCAAATTATAGAGCGAAAAAAGAATTAACTAAAATACCTTTTGAAATATTTACTGTTGATTGGTTAGAAGCATATGAGAGTTATATGATATCTATAGGTAAAAGTATAACGTCTGTTGGGATTTATCTTAGGGCTTTAAGGATAATTTTTAATAATGCGATTGATGACAATGATATAAATAAAGAAATTTATCCATTTGGGAAAAAGAAATATCAAATACCTAAATCAAAAAAAGTTAAGAAAGCATTAAATGCAGAAGACCTTAAAGTATTATTTAATACTAAGCCCAAAACCTACGAACAAGAAAAAGCTAAAGATTTTTGGTTTTTTAGTTATAGTACAAATGGAATGAATATAAAAGACTTAGCTTTATTAAAGTATTCTGATATTTCAAGCGAAGAATTTTCATATTATAGGGCAAAAACTTTTGGGAAATCTGCTGTTAAAGAAAAGATAAACATACATATTAACGATTATACTAAAGAAATGATTGAAAAATATGGAACAAAAAACATGAATGGATTTGTTTTTTCTATTCTTAATATTGAAGACGATGAAGAAACTCGATATAAAAAAGTTAAGAATTTTACAAGGTTTATAAATCAACATATAAAGAAACTAGCCAAAGAAAATAATATTACAAGTGAACTTTCAAGTTATTGGGCAAGACATTCATTTGCTACAAATTCAATTCGCAAAGGTGCTTCAAAAGAATTTATTAGTGAAGCCCTAAACCATAGTAGTATGGATGTTACCGATAATTATTTTGCAGGATTTGAAGATGATATAAAAAAAGAATTTGCTAATTCATTAATGGATTTTTAAATATGAAAACATATAATAGAAAAATGCCAAGTAGCTTATCAAACAATGATATTTATGAATTTGTTGCCAAAAAGATTAAAGAAAATAATAAAAATAAAGCACTTGAAATTTCAACTAAGTTAATTTTTTTAAACATTAATTCTGTTGCAAATAATTGTATTTCTTTATTAGTAAAAGGCGGCTTAATAGATGAAAACAATAAATTAGTATTAAGGTTCAAAAGAAGTTTGTTAGCGAGAAAGTATAGTGATACAGTAAACGCAAAAATGAAAGCGGAGTTTTATAGTGCTTTTATCAGTTCTGTTCATTGGATGAATTTTAGTTCCATAAATAAAATTTCAATAGTTACAGTCTTTAACTTCAAAATAAGGGGAGAAAAAATATATCACAATCTAAATGAAATTACAGACGAGGTAAAAGATAAGTTTGTTTTACAAACTAAAAGGCAAATTCAAAATCAACCATTAAAAGAAAAAATAGCATTTGTTAATTCTATGATTGAGGATGCTATTGATTCTAATTATATTACTAAATCAAATAGTTTTAATAGTAATATAGAATATTTAAAAGAAATCAAAGAGCTTTATAAAAGTGATTTACTAAAAGAAGAAAAAATAAAGCAAGGAGGTTCTGAAAAAAATATCAGTAAAATTCCTGCAAAATTCTATGCACTATATCATTGGGTTTTAATTGAAATGGGAAAGGAGTTTGATTTTGAACGAAATATTAATGACAAATATATTAAGAAAGATATAGTAAGTTTTGCAGAAAACAGATATAATCTAAAAAACGGACAAGGTTTTTACAGAGCATTTACAAACGGTTCTATTGATATAACTAAAAAAAAATCTTTGTCAAGAGAATTTGAAAAAGACTATAAAGAAAAGTTAATAACAATATCTAACAACAATTCAGAATTCATAAATCATCTTAAAAAATACCCCAACTAATTTTTAAAACACTGTAAATCAGTAGATAATTTATTGGGTAAATACCTTAGAAATACTTCATCACTTTTTGAACAAATCTTTGTTGGAATTTAAAACTAATTTAAAGATGAAGAACATAGTATTAAGTACTCGAAATATTGATGATTTTATTTCAGACGTAGCAAATGAAGTTGTTAAAAAAATGTATTCACGAAATGCAGTTAGTCCTCAAAAAGAAAGTCAAGAAAACCCAATAAATATTCAAGAAGTAGCAAATATTACAGGATTAAGTGTGCCTACACTTTACGGTTATTGCCAAAAAAACAAGATACCTTTTA
>CAZCHR010000079.1:0-11385 GCA_964498665.1 uncultured Tenacibaculum sp.
CCTTCATATAGTTCAATTGATTGATTTATAGGTTTTTTTAATTGTTGTATAAATGTTTCAGGTAAAGATAAATAAGGGTTTAGTCCTTCTAATATCATTCTTCCATCCCAAATAAATCGATAAAAATCTTGTGATAAATTGGGTATAGCAAATAAAAATACGAGGCGGAATAAAATAGCTATTGCCACAAGTGTATTAAATTTTGCCAGTTTTTTTATCGAAAGAAAATAAAATAGTAAAAACAAAGAACTCCATATAAATAGCATAGAGTTAAATTGAGTTCTTTCTATAAAATAAGCAAAATAAAAATATAGAAATAAACTAATAATTGTAATTAGTAGTAAACTATATTTTTTTAAGAGGTTCATTAGGCTTTAGAAAAAATCGATTTAAAAAACACATAACCAAAGCCAACAAAAAGCATTAAATGAAAAGGAAATAATCCAAAATCACCACCCTGATCACCAACTATAAAAGCACTGTACATGCCAAAAGCAAAATAAATAACTAATAAACCTTCAATAATTACATTCATAGAAGGTTTCTTCTTTATGTATTTATTATTTTTCCAACCATCAGTTAATGATTTTATATTGAATTTAGGTGTTCTTACAAATTCACTTTTTTTACCAAAATGACCTTCTAAAACCGCTATTGTATTATGAAGAGAAAATCCCATTGCTATTGAGAAAAAAGATAAAAAAGCACCAATGTATTTAATGAAATTTATAAAACCCCCACCATAAGTTTTCTTATACATAAACCAATAACATATAAAGAAAATAATAGAACTAATAACAAAAAAGCTCATCACTAAAAAATACATTTTTAAATGAGCATATTCATTTTTTATATATAACATTGGTATACTTAAAATACCAACTAAAAAAATACAAGTAAACATTGAACTGTTTAAAAGATGTAGTAAACCATGTACTTTAGATTTAATAGCTAAGTTTTTTGAAGTAATAATCCTTTTAGCCATTTTCTGAAAATTCTCAGCACCTCCTTTATTCCATCGAAATTGTTGTGATCTGGCAGCACTAATTATAACAGGTAATTCAGCAGGAGTTTCTACGTTTTCTAAATATTTAAACTTCCAATTTTTTAATTGCGCTCTATAACTTAAATCTAAATCTTCGGTTAAAGTATCTCCCTCCCAGTTACCAGCATCGTAAACACATTCTTTACGCCAAATACCTGCAGTACCGTTAAAGTTTATAAAGTGACCTTTACTATTACGGCCAACTTGCTCTAATGTAAAATGAGCATCTAAAGCAAATGCTTGAATTTTAGTTAATGTAGAATAATTTCTATTAATATGTCCCCAACGTGTTTGTACAACACCAATTTCAGGATCTTTAAAATAGGGTACGGTTTTATATAACCAATCTTCTTGTGGTAAAAAATCAGCATCAAAAATTGCAATAAATTCACCTTTAGCGATTTTTAAACCTTCTTTTAAAGCACCAGCTTTAAATCCTTGTCGGTTTTCTCTTCGGATATGTTGAATATCTAACCCTGTTTTTTGAAGCTGTTCTATATGTTTTTGTGTTGAAATAACTGATTCATCAGTAGAATCATCTAAAACTTGTATTTCTAATTTTTCTCTAGGGTATGAAAGTTTAGCAATGTTTTCTAATAAACGTTCCATCACATATAGTTCGTTATATACTGGTAACTGTATTGTAATGTATGGTATTTCCTGTGGATTTGATAAATCAAGCTTAGGTGAATTGTCTTCTTTTTTTTGTGCTTTTAAGTAATTAAAAAGTAGGTTTAATTGTGCTAATGCATACAACAATATAAGAATAAGTGATATTGTGTATACTGTAATTATAATATATTCTACAATCATTATTTAAAACTATATTTAAAGATCCAACCTAAAATTTTTATGCCCGCTAATATACTACCTTTTACGGTTCCTGAAACTTTAGATACACCAATCCTATTTCTATATTTCATAGGAACTTCTATATATGATAACTTTTGCTTTAGAGCTTTTAGTTGCATTTCTACAGTCCATCCATATGTTTTGTCAACCATGTTTAAACTAAGTAATTTGTCATATTTTATAGCTCTAAAAGGGCCTAGGTCTGTAAATTTAGCACCGAAAAACAATTTCATTAATGAAGTAGCTAACCAATTTCCAAATATTTGTTGCGGAGTCATAGATCCTTGTTCTCGTAACTCTTTAACACGGGACCCAATAACAAAATCAATATTGTTATTTATAATTGGAGTAATAACATCAATAAGTTGTTCAGGATAATCAGAGTAATCACCATCTAAAAAAACAATAATATCTGGTTTTTTTTCTTGTTTAGAAATATATTCCATTCCTTTTAAACAAGCATATCCATATCCTTTTCTATTTTCTTGTAAAACTGTTGCTCCTGCATTTTTTGCATTTTCTTCTGTTTTATCAGTAGAATTATTACTTATAACAATAACTTCTTTTACTATTGAAGGAATATCGTTAATTACATTTGCTATTGAATCTTGCTCGTTATAAGCAGGAATAATAACTTTAATTGATTGGTTCATAGATTATTTCAAATCTTTTAGACGATTTTCTTCTTTGAATGAAGAAAAATCAGTCCATTCTTTTATTTTTTTTCCGTTTTTAAATTTAACGGCTTTTATTAATTTTTTCTTTCTATAAAGTAAACAATATCCATTTTTTTGATTGTCTTTTAGTTGACATTTGTGATTAATGTTACCTTTTTTATCATAAAATAACCACCATTTATTTCTTTTTCCATTAACAAAATGTCCTTCTTTAGTTAACCTTCCTTTTTTATCGTAAAAATACCAATATTTTGTTGAGAGATTATTTTTAAATCTACCTTCTTTTAAAATCTGTTTATTATCGAAGTAATACTTCCAATACCCCTCTTTTAAACCATTTATAAAATGACCTTCACTTTCTTTTTCTCCGTTTTTAACATAAGTAATCCAGTAACCAATAGGTTTGTTTTTGTTGTATTCTTCTTTAAATTTTAATTGTTTATTTGGGTAAAAGCTACTCCAAAATCCAATTCTCAAGTTGTTTTTAAACCAACCTTTCTTAGATATTTCATTATTAGAATGGTAAAAGTACCAATAACCCTCTTTTAAATTATTGTTGTAATTACCTTCTGATATTTTAACTCCATTAGTATTATAGCTTTTCCAAACACCTGTTCTTAAATTGTTTTTATAGTTGCCTTCTGTTTTAATTTTTTGGTTTCGATAATATGTGTACCAATATTTAGTTTTTTGATTATTTGATAACCATCCTTCTTCTTTTAGATTACCATTATCATAAAAAGATTTATGATAACTCTTTTGAGAGTATATAGAAACTGTAATCAAAAAAAATAAAATTATTATCTTACTTTTCATTTACAAGTTTCATCAAATCAACATCATTACCTAATAAAACATCTGTAGGATTAATTCTTCCTTTTTCAGGACCATTCTCTAATTTTAAAACTCCTCTAGGACAAACAGCTGAACATACACCACAACCAACACAACTAGAACGTACAATGTTTTCTCCTTTTTGAGCATAGGCTCTTACATCAATACCTTGTTCACAGTAAGTAGAACAATTTCCGCAAGAAATACATTGTCCACCATTTGTAGTAATTCTAAAACGTGATTTAAAACGTTGAACTAATCCCATGTATGCTGCTAATGGACAACCGAAACGGCACCAAACTCTGTTTCCAAAAATCGGATAAAAACCTGTTCCGATAACTCCAGCAAACCAAGTTCCGATTAAGAAACTATACGTGTCTTTAATCCATTGAGATTTAATACCAATAAATGATTCTGCTCCTGTAAAATAACAGTACAAAGTAACCAATGTCATTACTAAAGAGAAAACTAAAACAGAGTGGATTAACCATCTTTCTAATTTCCATGCATTCAAACTCTTGTTAGAATGTTGTCTGTAGGGGTCACCTAAAGTTTCAGCTAATCCACCACAACCACAAACCCAAGAACAATACCATCTTTTACCGAAGAAATATACCATTACCGGTACTATAATTAAAGTAAGTATAATTCCCCAAACTAAAATAAATAACCCGATACCACCACTATTTCTTAAACTATCTAAATTCCATTCAAAAAAGAAATCGTAATCAAGTGGAAAAGCATTTTTAAAATCGTACCCAGGCATATTTAAGCTGGTCATAATTTCTGGAATTAAAAAAGCAAATACAATCTGAAAAAATAATACGGATGTAGTTCTTATAATTTGATATTTATTATGCCGGTATTTAATATACATTCTAACACCCATTACAAGCATTATTACACAATATAAAAATCCGTAGACAAACCATTGCGATGCTTTTCCTCCGTTTAAGGCTTTGCTAATCGGATCTAAAATATAGGTCCAGTTTACAATGTAATCTGGCATAAAATATAACACTAAATAAAAAGAAACTAAGAAGATTAAAACTAACCAAGCTATCAAACCTTTATTAGTAGGTGATTCTAAATAAATTCCGTTATTTTTTATTCCAGGTTGACCAAATAAAATAAGGTTTGGAATAATGAATAATAAAGCGCCAATTATTCCTAACCCAAAAGTTAAAAACCACATCAATCCTGAATTCTCTTTTACAAAACCACTTCCTGCTTTTTTAGCTAAATTGTAGCTTAATGTGTGTGGTTTTCCGTAAATTTTATATTGATATTGTTGACCTTTTGCATCCCAGTTTTTTTCTGCATCATATTTTGCAATTAAATCATCATAATGTTTGTTCGATGTTTCAAAAGCATTTCTAACGTTTGAAGAAAATTCAAAAATATTTGATTCCTTTCCAACAACAGCTTTCGAAAGTTCTTCTTTAATAATTTCGCTTTTATAACCTTTTTCAGCAATAAAGCTATCAACTTCAAATTGAGTTAAGCTAAAATTTCCTGTAAAAATGGATGCTGTAAATATTAATAATCCTATTAAAAAGATTACTAAACCTGTATGTTTTATTGCTTTCATATATTTTACGCGCTAAAAATTCGTTTCCAGCTTTTCTTTTTAAGTTGAATATTTGTGTTGTTTTCTTTATTGAATTTTGCGACGATTTCAGGTTCATGTAATTTATAAAATTCAGGGTCGAAATTTGCATCTGCTAAATGTTCTAAAACATATTCTACCGAACGCTTCTCAGTTAAAGCTTTATCGAAAAACTCGTGACGCATTCTTATTCCGAAATTATTGATTCCGATAAATTGATGCGTTTTTTTATCATAATTAATATGAATACATTTTTTTCCATCTTCATGTTCCCAGTAAAAACGAGCTTCATTTTCTTTTGGTTGCGCCCAAACCCAACCGTAGGTTTGATATTCTATATCAATAAATTTAGCGGAGTTAAACCAATGCCCTGGTTTGTATTCAATTCTATTATCACAAATAGTTTGTGCAACGGTTTCTCCCATCATTCTACCAGTATACCAAACTGCTTCAATAGGTCTACGTTGGTCTATCGCTTCATGCTGTTCTGCACAATCACCTATTGCATAAATATCTTTAATGTTAGTTTCTAAAAAACGATTTACTTTTACACCACGACCAGTTTCAATATCAGAGTTTTTTATAAAATCTATATTAGGTGAAACACCTGCTGTTAAACCAACAACGTTACATGCTATTTCTTCACCAGTTTCTGCAATTATAATTGATTTTACTTTTCCGTTTTCATCTGATTTTATTTCTTTAAGATTAACGCCTAATCGTAAATCAATACCATTACTAAGAATTTCTTTATTAATCATTTCTGATTCTTGGGCAGGTAAAATTCCGTTCCAAAAACTTTTTTCTCTAACTAAAAATGTAACAGGTATGTGACGAGAGTGTAACATTTCAGCTAATTCAATTCCGATTAACCCTCCTCCAACAATTACAGCTCGTTTACATACTTTATTATCTGGAGCATATTTTTCTAAGTTCTCTAAATCTTGTTTATGGTACATTCCCATAACACCATCTAAATCTTGCCCTGGCCAACCAAATTTATTTGGCTTAGAACCTGTAGCTATAATTAATTTATCAAAACTTAAGGTTTCACCATCTGTAAATTCTATTTCTTTTTTTGAGGAATGAATTTTAGTAACAAATCCTTTTTTTAATTCTATGTTGTTTTTTTTCCAAAACCAGGGTTCATATGGTTGAGTATGTTCAAATTTCATATGACCCATGTATACATACATTAAAGCAGTTCTTGAGAAGAAAAATTCAGTCTCACCAGAAATGATAGTAATTTTTTTGTCTGATAATTTTCTGATATGTCTTGCAGCAGTAACACCAGAAATTCCATTACCAATAATAACAACGTGTTCCATAAAAGTTGATTTGCGAATTAGGTCGTTGTTAAAGTTAATAACTTAAACGTATAAAATAATTTATAATGAATTTAAATAGTTTAAGTGTGTAAGTCAGTTTATTTATTATCGACAGATATTTCAAATTGAAAATAATTTACATGAAAAATAATATAAAATATTTCGTATTAGCTTTTTTATTTATAGGGTTTCAAACTTTTGCCCAAGAAGAGGAAAAGGAAAAAGGAAAAAGTAATATCCAGACCTATACACCTTCTAAATTATTAAATAAAGGGCAGTGGGATATCAAGTTTTTTAATGGTTTGTATACACAAACGAAAGCTACGGGTAAAAACAGTAGTAAATCAAAAAATATTGCTAGAGAAAACTATTTTACATCTACTTTAGAAGTATTTACAGGGGTTTCTGAAAACTCTAGGTTTAATGTTGGTGCTATTATTGAGTTTCGTTCTAATACATTTAGAGGAAGACAAGCTCTTTCTGTTTTTAGCTTAGAAGATACTAATTCGGATAGAAAAGGAATTAGTTCTATTGCACCATCTATTAAATTTCAGCCTTTTAAAAGTATGAGTAATTTTTCTATTCAAAGTGCAATACATATTCCTTTGTTAGAAAAAGGGGATGAGAAAAATAACCCCAATGGCTATTTAGATCAAACAGCTTGGTCTTTTCAGAACAGATTTTTTTATGACTATACTTTTCCTAGTGGAGATTGGCAACTTTTTACAGAGTTGAATACAGAATATGGTTTTGGAGATGAGAAAAGTTTTGCAAACAACACTTTTTTAGTGGCTCCTGGAGTATTTATGAGTTACTTCCCTTCAGACAAATCTACCGTTTTAGCATTTGTACAACATTCTCAACGTTTCGGAGACTTCGAACAAGATAATACATCTCTCGGTTTTGGAGGTAAATATCAACTTACAAGTGTTTTAAATTTAGAAGTTTTATACAGTAATATTGTTAGAGGTTTTAATTTTCAAGGTTTGGGAAGTACTTATAGTGTAGGTTTAAGAGCATTATTTTAAAAATAGTAAATTAGGAGTCATGAAAATATATCAACTCCTTTTAATAAGTCTTTTTTGTTTGTCTTGTAAAAGCCAAACAAAAAAAATTAACGGAATTAGTTTCGTAGCATCCCCAGATAAAATTAGCTACAAACATATATCCCCTTTAAAAAAGGTATCAGCGAATTATGTAGCGCTGATGCCTTTTGGTTTTATTAAAGATTTATCATCTCCTAAAATTTCACATAGTACAAAAAGACAGTGGTTTGGGGAAACTGAAGATGGAATTATCCAATACGGAAGAGAATTTGAGAAAGAGAATATTAAATTAATGATAAAGCCTATATGGGTTTGGAAAGGTGAGTTTACTGGGTATATTAAAATGAATTCTGAAGATAAATGGAAAGTTTTAGAAGATTCGTATTCTCAATTCATTTTAACTTATGCTAGAGCAGCAGCTAAATTAAAAGCAGATATTTTTTGCATTGGTACAGAATTAGAAAATTTTGTAGTTAATAGACCCGTTTTTTGGAAGGAATTGATTAAGAAAATCAGAAAGGTTTATAAAGGGAGATTAACTTATGCAGCTAATTGGGATGAATTTAAACGAGTGCCTTTTTGGAGTGAGTTAGATTTTATAGGGATTGATGCCTATTTTCCTTTAACGGATAAAAAATCACCTACATTAAAAGACTTTGAAAAAGGATGGGTTTCTCATAAGAAAGAAATACTAAAGGTTAGAGATAAAGTAAATAAACCAGTTTTATTTACAGAATACGGTTATAGAAGCGTTGACTTTACAGGAAAAGAACCATGGAATTCTAATTAGGTAAAAGGAAATGTAAATCTTCAAAATCAAGAAAATGCAACTCAAGCAATATATAATCAGTTTTGGAAGGAAGATTGGTTTGTTGGTGGTTTTATATGGAAATGGTTTCATAAACACGAAGAGGTTGATGGAGAAAATAATAATCGATTTACTCCACAGAATAAACCTACTGAAAAATTAATCAAAAAATTATATGCGCAGTAATTTTATATATATACTAATTTGTTTTTTCAGTTTCTTATCATGTGTAGAAAATGAAGATATTGAGGTAGTTAAAACTTTACAAGATGTTATTGATAACAATAGTAATTTAATTTTAGGTGAAGTAATTGCTTGTGCAGGTAGTAAAAAATCAAATAATAATATTTCATACATTTTTTATTACCCTGTTCCCTCAGCAAATAATATTCAGTTTTTTGAGACAGAAAACATCAATGTTGATAAAAATGATTTCTCAAAATATAAGCTTAAAACTTTACCAAAAGAAGCTCTTTTTAATGGTTATTTAGAGAGGTTTGTTAGAGGTAGTTCAACAGAAGCTTGGTGTATTATAACTTACTTAACTAATGGTAAGTTTCATAAATCGAATCCGATTTTATTAAAAAATCAAACCAAGTCTACAGAGTGGGTCAATGAGGTTACAATTGATTTTTCTGAGAGTTTAGAACCTAAATTTATTTGGGTTGATGGTAGAATAAAAGAGAATGAAATTTATTTTCAAGTAGTAACGAATTCTGATAATGATCTACTTTCAGGAACTTATACTTATGATAATTGGTTTCAGTATTATAAGTTATCTAATGTAGTTTTAAATGTAACCAGAGAAGCACCTCCATCTTTAATTAAAAATAATAATTATGGTTTTACAATGATGGGAGTAAGTGAAGATAATTGGGTGAATTTGGTAGTAGAAAAACAGTTTAGAGCTAAATAAATGAAAAAAATAATATTATTTTTTATAGTAACTATTTATAGCATTGCTTCTTTTTCACAAGAAAAAATTGTTATTGATGTAAAAATTAGAGGAACAAAAAAAACGAAGATATCAGAAATTGAAAAAATAATTAAGACGAGAAAAAACATAGTTTTAGACTCAGTTATTTTAAAAAATAATATTATTCGATTAAAACGTTTACCAGCAATTTCTCATGCTTATTTTCAGGTATTTCATTCGCACGAAAACAAATACAATGTTTTTATAAATGTAGAAGAGAATTTTACATTAATACCAGAAGTAAATTTTTGGACAACCACTAATAAAAGATTTGCCTATAAAATAGGCCTTAACGATTACAATTTTTTAGGAAGAAATATTGCTTTTGGAGGATTTTATCAAAAAAACAGATTTAATTCTTATGGTGTTAATTTTAGAGCACCAACGTTATTTTCGAGAAAATGGGGAATTGCATTAAATCATCTAAAATGGGCAAGTGAAGAACCCTTATATTTTGATGATAAATCAGCAAATTATAAGTATGAAAATATTTCTTATGAAGCCTTAGCGTTATATCAAATAAGTTTTAAACATCAATTACAATTTGGAGTTAATTTTTTTAAAGAAAAGTATGATTACTTAACGGGAGACACATCTCCTGAGATTCCTAGAAAACTAAATATAAACAAACGTTTATTAAAGGTGGTTTATACTTATGATGAGTTAGATTATTATTACCAATATATAAACGGATTTAAGAATGAGTTTTATGGACAGTATGTTACTTCTAAAAATGAGTATCAAGATGATTTTTTAATATTTTGGAACGACTTTTTTTACTATAAACGGATAGGAGAAAAAGGTAATTGGGCAAATAGATTAAGAGTTGGGCTATCATCAAATATAAAAAGTCCTTTTGCACCTTTCGCATTAGATAATAATGTTAACTTAAGAGGTGTTGGTATTTTAGTTGATCGCGGTACAGGTAGTATTGTTTGGAATACAGAATACAGATATACGTTGTATGATAATAAATGGTTAGTTATTCAGGGTAATATTTTTAACGATTTAGGTACTTGGCGTCACCCAGGTGGAAAACTTAATGATTTTTTAAAATCAGAAAATATTCAAATTTACTCAGGAATTGGCTTGCGATTTATTAATAAAAAGATATTTAACGCTGTGTTTAGAATTGATTACGGACATGGGTTAACACAAGGTTCATCAAAAGGAATTGTATTTGGTTTGGGGCAATATTTTTAATCTTTTCTATTTAATGGATATAATTCTTGATTTATAAAATCATTAGGGAAACTCTCATCGTTGTGAAAACCTATTTCTATATCCCTTCCAGAACTTGGTATGTAATTGGTTTTAAATATGTAATCCCATATACTTAAAGTTATTCCAAAGTTTACTCCATTTCTTCTTTCTTCAGTAAGTTCTTTAGCATGGTGCCAAATATGCATTTTTGGGTTGTTTAAAATGTATTTAAAATAACCATAATCCCAATTTATGTTTGCGTGATTTAAATGACCTATTGTTATGTTAAAAAAATGAACTAATGCAACATCTTGGGCAGTAAAACCTCCTATAATTGCTAGCGGAATATATTTCATGGAGTTGTACATAATTGGTTCCATCCAATGATAACGCAAATGAGCAGCAAACCCCATTTCTTTAACTGAATGATGGATTTTATGAAAGTTCCATAAAAAACTATATTTATGCAGTAATGTATGGGTAAACCATTGAACAAAATCAATAATTATAAAAAATGTAAATAAGCGTAATAAATAGGGAAAGGTATTAATGTTAAATAGTTGAAAGCTAGAAATGTTTAAATTGAAAATACTTAAAACATCATTAAATAATTCTGCTACTGTATTGGAAAGTGCTATTAATATGATAAGATTTAACATAAAAAAATTAAAAAACATATAAAAAATATCTAACCAAAAACCTTTTCTAAATATAGATTGATTTTTTCGCCAAGGAAATAGAATTTCAAGAGTCCAAACAATTAATGAAATAATCATTAATCCATAAAAATAATTTTCCCAATTTAATTCCATTAGAACAGATTGTTTAATATAGTTCCAGTAATTAGAATAGGAATTTTTTATGATATCTATGTATTTGCTCATTTTAAATGATTGTTCTAAACATAAAAGTAAAAAAATAAAACCTTAAAGAATGTTATCTAGATAATATTCTTTAAACCTGAGTTCGATTAATAAAAAGAGAGTTGATTAGTTTTAATCGTTTGA
>CAZCHR010000080.1:0-11244 GCA_964498665.1 uncultured Tenacibaculum sp.
AGAATTTAAAATAACTGTCCATTCTTCTTTTTCTGGAATCGTAAATAAAGTATAAGTTCCTGCTTTAACCTCTTTACCTCCAAAATTTACATCATTGTAAAAAGTTATTTCAGTCGCTTCATTTGCTCCAGTTCTCCATACCTTACCATATGGAGCTAATTTTAAAATAGATCTTCTTTTTAATTTAGGACGACTATAAACAACTTTTAGTAGCTTATCTGAAACTCTCCAACTATCAGGATACGTTACAGCGTCCATTGGGCTTTTATCTAATTTCGGAAATTTCTGAGCATTTATTTCAACAGAAAATAAAACGAGTATTATTACTATGATCGTTTGCTTCATTTTTAAAATTTAAAATTATTATTTTGATGATTCATTTACAAAACGCTTGCCAAACATCTCGTAAACAACAACTAACATCAAACTAAAACCAAACATAGGAAAAATTATTGCCAATAAAATAATTAAAGTTATAATTCCTTTACCTAGCTTAAATTGATTTGACACTTTTGGTACTCCCCAATTACCTTTTAGTTTTCTATATAAATAAGAAATAATCGCAGATAAACTCATAATTGCTAAAACGATTGAGAAAACAAACATTAACCACCAATTCCACCCACCAAATTGCCCTTGATGAAATGCCATAACCCACATTCTACCTCTCATTAAAAAACCAACATCATTCCAATTATGTTGTTTAATTAATTCTCCTGAATACTGATCGAAATGCAGCATTTTCTGAGCATCTAAATCTACCGTTTTATTAGATATACTAAAGGTATTTTTTGGTGATTTTGGCAATCCAACACTAACAATGCCTTTTAAATTTTGATTATTAGCAATCGCAATCATTTCATCTAAAGTTAATTTTTTATCTTTAACTATAGATGTTAAACCTTTACCATTCCAAGTTTTTGGATAACCAGTGTTGGTTATTTTTTGAAGTGTTTTAAAATTACTTCCAAAAACATCTGTCCAAGGAAAACCACCTGCTAAAGTTAGCAATAACAATCCCGATATCCAGAAACCAGTAACGGCATGTAAATCTCTAAAAAACATTCTTTTTCCTTCTTTAAATCTGATTGTAAAAACACCTTTTATGCCTCTTTGAAAAGGCCACCAAATATATAATCCGGTTATAACTAAAACCACCAACCAGCTAGCTATTAGCTCTACTAACTTAGTTCCTATTTTTCCACCAAGTAATTCTCCATGTAGTTTTCTTACCGTATGCATCCAAGTTTTTTTAGATGAGAAATTTCCAGATACTTTTCCATTATACGAATTTATAAATATTGATTTTTTATGACTAAATCGACCAGAAACAAATTCTGTAGCTGCATTTTCATCAGACGAAACCACTACGCTATTTGGTTTATTTTCCTGTGTTTTATTAACAATATCCCATTGCTTTTGATATGTTAATGGTGTATTCTTTTTATCTTTTATTTTTTGAATAGATTGCAATACAGGGGCTTCAACGGTTGGTTTAAATAAATAAATTGCTCCTGTAATTGACAATACTAAAACAAATGGTAAGGATACTAAACCAGCAATGAAATGCCATTTCCAAAGCCATTGATTTAATTTTCTATTTTTCATTTTGATTATTTTAATACCCTCATAGTTTTTAAACTATGAGGGTAATTTTTAACTATCTTTTATCGATTAAAAGTTATATTTAATTCCAAAATGAAATGCTCTAGGATTACCAATACTATATGTATTTTGTTTGCTCCACCTACTATAAGAAGCTCTTACTGCATATAGTTCATCTAAAATATTTAAAGCTTGTCCCCAAATTTCAAATTGTTTATAGTTATAATTAGCTCTAAAATTAAATACATTATGACCTTTGTAAATAGAGGTTCCAAAAACATTATTACCTAAATTATCTTTACCAATAACTACTTGTCCTTCAAAACTTGTATTATACTTACCTATTTGTTCGTGTTCTAATGTTAAAAGTAAATCTTTTATTGGTTTATAGTTTAAACTTGTTGTTGCAATATATTTAGGAGCGGTTTGCATATTTGTATTCGAATAATCTACGTTATTCTCAAAAAACGAAAGATATTTGTGTGATGCATAACTTCCGCTATAATTAATATATACATTATCTAATAAGTTATATTTCACTCCTAATTCTACACCAGTAGAACGCGTCTTTCCTGCATTTTTTTGCACAAAATTTCCGTTATCGTCCCTAACAGAAATTAATCTATCAATACCATCTAACTGATAAATAGCTACGTCAACCTTTAGTTTTGAAGGAATCATAAAATATCCTCCTATTTCGTAATTATGAAATTTTGTTGGTTTTAAAGAAAAAGCATTTCCTGTTTTATTCTTTCCATTTCTAAACAATGTTCCTACTTGAGGTGGTGTAAACCCTTTTGAGTAATTAGAATAAATACCCATATTTTTTGTTAGGTTTAAGTTTACACCCAACTTAGGAGAAAAATTATTATAGGTAACTTTGGTGTCTTTTACTCCTGAATTACTTTCATCTAAATTATCATAATCATACGAAAAGCCATCATAACGAAGTGCTGCTGTTAATTTTACTTTTTTTAATGGTGATACTTCAAACTGAGCGTATCCTGCGTAATTAAAAATATCTGCTTGATATTTTAAAATGTAATCATCTTTTTTAATTGTAAAATCAGTATTCTGCGCAGTGTTTGTATTTACAACAACATCAATATTTTCTGCTTGATATGTTTGAGGAGAAAAATCGGTAGTAGCTCCAACGATTAAACTCGCGTCTGCAAAATTGAAATCTAATTTATGTTGTACTAATCCTACATAACTTTTAAATTTATTCGAATTAATTTCTCCTTTACCCGTTCCGTCTAAAACACCAGACACTCTATTTTGTTTGATACGATAAGATGGTATTTGATTCATCTCATTATTTCTATAAATAAAATTAAAAGATGTTTTGTTCGAATCATTCCAAAACTTATCTAATGTAGATCTAAACCTAAAAGCTTTTGCTTCTCTTTCTGTAAATGTTTGATTGCTTTTATAATCTGCATCTGTATAATTTTTTTCAGAAATTGAACCAGACATATCTGAGCGATAATCTATATACGTAAAACTATTTGTCCATTTTAAGTTTTCTGAAAAATCATTTATATTTTTTAATGAAATTGCTGTTTTTTCGTAATCAGAATGCCCTACCAATCCATTGTCTCTTCGCACATGGTGTCCTCCAACATAAAATCCATATTTTTCATTTACAGTTGATGATACTTCAGCTTCATAACGTGTTAATCCTAAGTCATTAACTTGAAAACCTACAGAACCGCCAAGTTCTTTTCTTGGGTTTTTAGTAATAAAATTAAAACTTCCACCTATTGCCTCACTTCCATAAATACTAGATGCTGGTCCTTTTAACACCTCAATCCTATTAAAAGTAGTATTGTTCATTTCTAATAATGCATTATGATTAAATACTGCTACTGGTCGTATAGGCAAACCATCTTCTACATATAAAAACAAAGATTTAGTTGATATTGGTGAACGTGTAGCCATAAAATGCTGTTCATTACTTGATGCTTTTGATGTACTCATAAAAACTCCTGGTACTTGATTTACCAATTGCTCAATTCCAAAAGCTTTTGTTTCTTTAATTTGGTTCGCTGTTAACAAACCTATTGAAGTTGAAACTTCTTCTCTTTTTTGAGTTTCTCTACTTGCTGAAATTATAACTTCATCTAAATTCTCTACACTTTCTTCAAGAACAATTATATTGAATTCTTTTTTTAAAGCAATTACTTTTTCTTGATAACCAATCATTGAAATTTTTACTAAACTCTCTTTTAGTTCAATAGAAAATTCACCTTTAAAATTAGTTACTACACCTTTATTTTTATTGTTTATCGAGCTTAGTGTTGCCCCTATTATTGGAGTATTATTTTTGCTTACTATTTTTCCTTTAAAAATAGTTTGCGACTGAATATTAATCGAGTAAATAAATAACACAACTAACATTACATACAATTTATTCATTATTTTTTAAATTTTATATACGATAACTATCCCTTTATAATACTATAAAGGATTCTTTTTTAGCGATATGTAAAATTTATGTTGTTGGCGGTTGAAACACCGAAGAAATAAATAAGTAAGAGTATTTTTTTATAGATGAAAACACCTTTTCTTTTTGTTGAAATATTTTTTGATCTGGAATTTCTAACAACTCTACAAAACCTATTGGATAATCTTCTTGTACAATTCGTAATGATTTAAAATCATCATCTTGTTGTTTTTCTATTTTTTGCATTAATTGACATTTACCATTACACCGAAGTTCTGGTTTATCTTTATTAATACATAAAACCTTAGATATATAATCGTAATTTATTGCATACTCAACAAACGGAGCAATAGGTCGCAACATTGCTATTGCGTACAATAAAATAAATAGATATATACTTAGTTTTTGAAACAAAACTGGTTTTTAAAATTTCAGCTTGCAAATATAATTCACCTTTATTTTTTATTAAAGAAATTTAGGTATTTATCTAATTTTAATTTATTCTAAATAAAATATTATATTTGCAGCGAATTACACATAATTATGATTGTATTTTACACTGAAAATAAAAAAGTTACGCCAATTGTTTCTATCAAAAAAGAAACAGTATGTTCTTCTGTTTGTTCATCAAACTGTATAAAACCAAAAAATAAATGTTGTAATAAATACCAAAAAAAAGGCATCAACTGTAAGCGATGCCCTTTAACTTTTAATATAAAAATTGCTTCTTAATTAAACTACTTTTAATAAGAAATAACTCTTTTTTCCACGTTGCAATAACACATACTTGTCAGCAATTAAATCATTTGCAGTAATTATAAAATCTTCTTTAACTTTTTCTTTATTTACCGAAACAGCATTCTCTTTTAATGCTCTTTTAGCATCTCCGTTTGATTTTAAAAAACTTGTTTTTCCTGATAAAGCATCAATCATTGATAATCCTTCAGAAACATCTTCTTTAGAAACTTCTGCTTGCGGAACGCCATCAAAAACATCTAAAAATGTTTGTTCATCTAAACCTTTCAAATCATCTGCATTAGATTTACCAAATAAAATATTTGAAGCTGCAATTGCTTTTTCATACTCTTCTTGTCCATGAACTAAAACAGTAACCTCTTGTCCTAAACGTTTTTGTAAAACACGTACATGTGGCGCTTTTTTATGCTCTTCAATTAAAGCATCTATTGTTTCTTTATCTAAAAATGTAAAAATCTTTATATACTTTTCTGCATCTTCATCAGAAGTATTTAACCAATATTGATAGAACTTATATGCTGATGTTCTTTTCGCATCTAACCATACATTTCCTCCTTCTGACTTTCCGAATTTAGAACCATCTGATTTTGTAATTAACGGACAAGTGATTGCATACCCTTTACCTCCACCAATTCTTCTAATTAATTCAGTTCCTGTTGTAATATTTCCCCATTGATCTGATCCCCCCATTTGTAATGTAGCAGAGTTTTCTCTATATAAATGTAAGAAATCATATCCTTGTACCATTTGGTAAGTAAACTCAGTAAAAGACATTCCTTCTTTAGATTCTGAACTAATTCTGTTTTTTACAGAATCTTTTGCCATCATATAGTTAACAGTAATATGTTTACCTACATCACGAATAAACTCTAAGAACGAAATTTCTTTCATCCAATCGTAATTATTTACTAAAACAGCAGCATTTGCTACATCCGACTCAAAATCTAAAAAATGTCCTAATTGTGCTTTTACACAATCTTGATTATGACGCAATGTTTTTTCATCTAATAAATTACGCTCTGATGATTTTCCTGAAGGATCACCAATCATTCCAGTAGCCCCACCAACCAAAGCAATTGGCCTATGTCCACATCTTTGATAATGTGCTAATAACATAATAGGAACTAAATTACCGATATGTAATGAGTCTGCAGTTGGGTCAAAACCAACATAAGCACTTCTCATTTCTTCTTGTAAATGTTCTTCGGTTCCAGGCATGTCTTGATGCAACATTCCTCTCCATTTTAACTCTTCAATAAAATTTTTCATCCTCGTAAATTTATCAGTCAGCAAATATAACTTTATCAACCAAAAAAAGCTAAATTCGTTGTATGATTTTAGTTACCGGCGGAACAGGTTTAGTAGGCTCTCATTTATTATATCATTTAACTTTAAAAAATGATAAAATTCGAGCAATTTATAGAACTGAAGAGAAGCGTGAACATGTAAAAAAAATCTTTTCTTATTACACTGATAATATTTTGCTTTACTTCTCAAAAATTGATTGGATACAAGCCGATATTACTGATACTCCATCTTTAGAACCTATTTTTCAAAATATAACAGAGGTATATCATTGTGCTGCTTTGGTTTCATTTAACCCCAAAGACTACAGAAAAATGCGTCAAGTTAATATTGACGGAACAGCTAATTTGGTGAATTTTTCTATTGAAGCTAAAGTTGAAAAATTTTGCTTTGTAAGTTCTATAGCTGCTGTAGGTGAATCTATAAATGGAAAACCAATCACTGAGGAAAATGAATGGAATGACAATGGTGAAAACCATGGATATTCAATTACTAAATATGGTGCTGAAATAGAAGTATGGAGAGGAAGCCAAGAAGGTTTAGATGTTGTTATTGTAAACCCAGGTGTAATTTTAGGAAGTGGATTTTGGCAAGAAGGTACTGGAAAATTATTTACGCAAATAAACAATGGTTTTAAGTTTTACACAGAAGGTGTTACAGGTTTTATTGGCGTAAAAGATGTAGTAAAAGCAATGATTTTATTAATGAATTCTGATATTAAAAATGAACGATTTATTTTAGTTTCAGAAAATAAATCGTTCAAAGATATTTTATTTTTTATTGCTGATAATTTAAATAAGAAAAGGCCTTCAATTAAAACAAATAAATTACTAACTTCTTTAGCTTGGAGAATTGATTGGTTTTTAACTAAACTTACAGGTAAAGAGCCTTTATTAACTAAAAACTCTGCAAAATCATCACATAATAAATCATATTACTCTTCTGATAAAATAATTAATAAATTAGGCTTCAAATTTATTTCTATTAAGGATAGTATCCTAGAAATAACTAATCAGTTTATTTAAATTTTTCTAAGTCTATTTTCTCTTTTTTAATAAGTTTAGAATTTTTCTCTATTAATTTATCCTCTAAAATTTTCTTTTTATTTAATTTTTTCTTGTATCTACCAGAATCTGGTATTCGAGTTGAGATATCATAAATATTTTTAATCGAATCTATATTAAACTTAACCTTTTCTAACATTTCAGTATATTCTTCTATTTTAGAAGTATAATATGCATTGCTTATATCAAAACGAACAGTGTCAATTTTATATTTATGATAAACATACATCACATAATTTTTTTCCTTTTTTAAATACTTATTTTTAATATTTTTAGCAGAAGAAGCAATATACATTTCTGTTAAAAAAGAAACCATAGAATCTTTTGGTATAACATTTTCTGGTTTCTTATACATTGTATTACTTGTACATGAAAACAAAAAAAACAAAAAACATATATATATAAAATATTTCATCTATCTATTAAAAAGTAATCTTTCCCCTTTAATTTCTTCATTAAAATTTCCTTGATCGTACATTAAGTTACCATTTACAAAAGTATGAGTAATTTTATTAGAAAACTCTACTTCTTCAAAAGGAGACCATCCGCATTTATATAAAGTATTTTCTCTAGTTACTACCCAAGAATTATTCGGGTTTATCAAAACTAAATCTGCGTAAAAACCTTCTTTTATAAATCCACGTTTTTCAACCCTAAATAACTTTGCTGGGTTATGACACATTTTTTCTACCGCTTTTTCTATTGATAAAACACCTTCTTTTACCTTCTCTAAAATAGCAACCACAGCATGTTGTACCAAGGGACCTCCACTCGGAGCTTTTGCATAAACATTATCTTTTTCCGCTAAAGTATGTGGAGCATGATCGGTAGCAATTACATCAATCCTATCATCTAGTAGAGCTTTCCATAATCCTTCTTTATCTTTTTGGGTTTTAACTGCTGGATTCCACTTAATATGTGTTCCTTTTTTATCATAATCAACATCTGTAAACCATAAATGATGTATACAAACCTCTGCGGTTATTTTCTTTTCTTCTAAAGGAATATCATTTCTAAATAAATGTGTTTCTTTTTCTGTTGATAAATGAAAAACATGTAATCTTGCTCCTGTTTTCTTTGCTAACTCGATAGCTTTTGAGGATGATAAATAACATGCTTCTTCACTTCTAATAATAGGGTGATATTTTAGTGGTATATCATCTCCATATTTAGCTTTATACTCTTCTGTATTTTTTCTTATTGTTCCTTCGTCTTCACAATGTACAGAAATCAACATATCTGTTGATGAAAATATTTTTTCAAGAGTTTCTTCATTATCAACCAACATATTTCCTGTTGATGAACCTAAAAACAATTTAATTCCAGCCACATTTCTAGAATTTGTTTTTAATAACTCATCTAAGTTATCATTGGTTCCTCCAAACATAAACGAATAATTCGCGTATGATGTTTTTGAAGCAATCTCAAATTTACCTTCTAACAATTCTTGAGTGGTTGCTTGCGGAACTGTATTTGGCATTTCAATAAACGAAGTAATTCCTCCAGCAATTGCTGCCTTACTTTCAGTAGCTATATTAGCTTTATGAGTTAACCCTGGTTCACGAAAATGAACTTGATCATCAATCATTCCTGGTATTAAGTACTTTCCTTTTGCGTTAATTACCTCAACATTATCTGTAACAATAATCTCTTCAGAAATTTGCTTAATGTATTGCCCTTCAATTAAAACATCGCCTTTAAAAACGTTGTTTTCGTTAACAATTGTTGCTCCTTTTATTAATGTTTTATTCATCATATTTTGGTAAACCGTTTAATCGCATTTTAATTACTCCAAATATAGCTTCTTTTATTATTCCTGAGCTTAATTTAGATTCTCCTAGAACTCTATCCGTAAAAATAACTGACACTTCTTTTATGTTAAATTTATGTTTCCATGCTTTGTATTTCATTTCAATTTGAAACGCATATCCTACAAATTTTACTTTATCTAATTGAATTGTTTCTAATACTTTTCTTTTATAACAAACAAACCCTGCTGTAGTATCATGAATCGGCATTCTAGTTATAAATCGAACATATTTTGATGCAAAATATGATAATAAAACTCTACTCATTGGCCAATTTACAACATTTACACCTACTGAATATCTAGAGCCTATAGAAACATCTGCGTTTTGTTTAGCGCAAGAATTATATAACTTAATTAAGTCGTTAGGATTATGAGAAAAATCAGCATCCATTTCTATGATATATTCATATCCTTTATCGATTGCCCATTTAAAACCATGAATATAAGCGGTACCTAATCCGTTTTTCCCAATTCTTTTTTCAATGAAAAGTTGATCTGGAAATTCATTTTGTAATTCTTCTATAATTGAAGCTGTACCATCAGGAGAATTATCATCTACAACCAATATATCAAATTTTTTATCTTGATTAAAAGTTGCTCGAATAATCGCTTCTATATTTTCTTTTTCGTTATAAGTAGGAATTATAACTAAAGCGTCTGATTTCATTTAATTTTCATATAAAACAAAGCAAAGATACACTAAATTATCACTAATTTTGTGTTAATTAAAGCATAAACAAATTTAGAATTGCAAGCAATAGAACGTATTACTAACTCTGATTATTGGATTACTCTTGTAATCCTACTATCTATTGTTCTGCTAGCTATAATGAAGCTTTTAAAACCAAATAAATTACTCGGATATACTTTAGCGTTTTTCACTCCTGGATATTTCCAAAAAAAAGCAGAAAATAGAGTCGCTTTCTTTACCCCTTTTAATTTAGTTTTATTTTTATTCACAACTATTACATTATCGTTATTTTTATACTTAGTTTTTTTACCGGTAATTTATATAAAAGGAGTTTTCAATTTTATTATAATATTTTGTTCGATTCTAATTTATTTATTTTCTAAACAAATTTTAGATAAAATGTTTGCTAATATCTTAGGCCTTTCTGATGTTACCAATTACTTTTTAATTTCTAAATACGGTTACCTTAGCTCGTTAAGTCTTTTATTATTTCCTTTTCTCATTTTAAACTTATATGCAATTAACAATAGAGTATTTATTATTGGTGTTTTTGTTTTTTTATTTGTTTTTAGAGCTTTTTTAATTTTATATAACAACAAAAAACTAGTAATAAGCAAGTTATTTTATTTTATTTTGTACTTTTGCACCCTTGAAATAGCACCGCTATTGATTCTTTATAAAACAACAACTACGCAATAAAGAGAAAGTATATGAAAGTAAAAAGTATTTTAGTATCTCAACCTGCTCCTAAAACGGAAACATCACCTTATTTTGATTTAGCCGAAAAACAAAAAATAAAAATTGATTTTCGTTCTTTTATTCATGTAGAAGGGATACCTGTAAAAGAAGTAAGAGCTCAAAAAATAGATTTAAATAATTACACTGCTATTATCTTAACAAGTAGGAATGCTGTAGACCATTTTTTTAGAATTGCTGAAGAAATGCGTTTTACTGTTCCTGATGATATGAAATATTTTTGTCAATCAGAAGCCGTTGCTTTTTATTTACAAAAATATGTAGTTTACAGAAAACGTAAAATTTATGTTGGTAATAGAACTTTTCCTGAATTAACTAAGCTAATTAAAAAACACAAAGACGAGAAGTTTTTACTACCGTCTTCTGATAAATTAAAAGCTTTAATACCTAATGAATTAGATAAATTAGGAGTAGATTGGAAAAGAGCTGATTTATACAGGACTGTAGTTAGTGATTTATCTGATTTAGAAAATGTTTTTTATGATGTATTAGTTTTCTTTAGCCCTTCAGGTATTGACAGTTTATTTAAAAACTTCCCTGAATTTAAACAAAACAAAACAAGAATAGCTGTATTTGGTAATTCAACTATAAAAGCTGTTGAAGATAGAGGTTTACGTGTAGATATTGCCGCTCCAACACCTGAAACACCTTCAATGACAATGGCTTTAGAAAAATACATTAAAAACTTAAGTAGTAAAAAATAATTTATTTAAAACCGGTAATTAATTCTTATCGGTTTTTCTTTTTATAAAAAACCTTAAAACCTGAGTTCGATTAATATTTAGATAAAATATAGTAGTAAAAAAGACAG
>CAZCHR010000081.1:0-11154 GCA_964498665.1 uncultured Tenacibaculum sp.
GTTCTTTAGGTGAGGACTTGATGATAAAACCTGACACCATATTTTAATGATGTCAGGAAAAAATAAAAACCTTAATTTTATATAAGGTTGGATTTTGTTTATATTTGAAAACCGAGCGTCGATACTTTTAGAACCATTAATGCCACAAGCATAAGATAATGGTTTTTCTTTTACACGTATCTTTATATGAATTGCAAAACATATGAAGATAGTCGTTCGGTTTTACTTTTATATATTAAACCACCTAATGTAGTTTTCTAAAGAATTGTTGTGTTTGTACTAGTGGTACATCTATGTATATAAGTGTCAATATTTATTATTTTAAATAATATCATTCCTGGAATTAACATCATGAGTATATATATTAATCTTGAGTTTGCAAAATAAAGAAATGGAATAGTTATCCATTCATACCATTTTATTGAATAATAATCAGGATGTTTCATTCGAAATTTTTTATTATCAATAGGATCGTGATTATCGTAGCGCCTTAAAATGTTCTGATATTCTTTTTGTAGTTCTCTACAAAACTCTAATGTTTCTTTTCCGTTTGCATCTTTTTCATATGACTTATAATTTTGTAATTTGTTATATAAATCAGCTAAATCTAGAGCACAATCATGAAAATTTTTTGCTTTTACTGGATAATTTTGTGAGTTTTCTAATAAAGAAAAAACTAAAACCAGAATTGATAAAGCTGTTATTGTGAATGCGATTACATTTGAATTAATTGCATTTGGGTTGTATAGATTATAAACAGAAATTAGACCAAAAATTATTAAATAAGCAGAAATAAAACTTATACTTAGTGTTGAATATTTTGCTATTGTCTTCATTCTACTATCTGCAGTAAATCGAGTACCTTTAGTAGACCAAATTTTATGTTTAAGTTCTTCAAGAAAATCTTTGTCTAAATGTTTTTTTCCTTTTCCTTTTTCAAATTTTTCCATACTTTTTTAAAATAAAAGTAATAAAAAAACCTTAGCTATTAACTAAGGTTTTAAAAGTTGAATAAAAAACTACTTATTCATAATATCTTCAATCTCGTCAGCATCTATAGGAATCTTTCTCATTAAGTTAAAAGGATCTCCTTTTTCTTGAATAACAACATCATCTTCTAAACGAATACCAAAACCTTCATCAGGAATATAAATACCAGGTTCTACAGTAAATACCATGTTAGCTTCCATAGGCTGGTGTAATAAACCATAATCATGAGTGTCTAAACCCATATGGTGAGATGTACCGTGCATAAAGTATTTCTTATATGCTGGCCAATTCTTATCTTCATTTTGTACATCGGCTTTGTCTAATAAACCTAAATCTAATAGTTCAGAGGTCATTAATTTACCAACTTCAACATGATAATCTGCCCAAATAGTTCCTGGGACTAATAATTTTGTAGCATCATTTTTCACACGATTTACAGCATTATAAACTGCTTTTTGCCTATCAGTAAAACGACCAGATACAGGTACAGTTCTTGTCATGTCTGATGAGTAATTGGCATACTCAGCACCAACATCCATTAAAATTAAATCACCAGCTTTACATTGTTGATTATTTTCGATATAATGTAATACATTGGCGTTATTACCAGAAGCTATAATTGGTGTGTATGCGAATTTTTTAGAACGATTTTTGATGAATTCATGAATAAATTCTGCTTCAATTTCATACTCCCAAACACCAGGTTTTATAAAATCTAAAACACGTCTAAATCCTTTTTCGGTAATATCACAAGCTTGTTGTAATAAATCTAATTCAATTTGATCTTTAACCGAACGCAAACGTTGTAAAATAGGATTACTCTTAGCTACAGAATGCGCAGGGTATTTGTTTAATAACCATTTAGTAAAACGAGCTTCGCGAGTTTCAGTTTCTACAGAAGCACGATAATGTTCGTTAGTATTTATGTATACGGTATCGGCTAAAGCCATCATTTCTGCTAATACTTTTTCTAGGTCTTGTAGCCAAAAAACAGATTTAATTCCGCTTGTTTCTAATGCTTTTTTTTTAGTTAATTTTTCACCTTCCCAAACAGCAATATGTTCGTTAGTTTCACGTAAAAATAAGACTTCACGTAAATTTTCTTTCGGACAGTTAGGAAAAACTACCAAAATACTTTCTTCTTGATCTACTCCGCTTAAAAAGAAAATATCACGATGTTGCTCAAAAGGTAAAGTACTATCTGCACTTACAGGGTATGTATCATTCGAATTAAAAATAGCTAAACTATTTGGCTTCATTTGTGCCATAAAGTTTTTACGATTTTTAATAAAAAGTTGACTATTTATAGGATGGTATTTCATAATAATTCAATTAAAATTGATAATGTTCTTCAAAAATAATGAAAGATTACATGCAAATATTAGCCATTTGGCGTTATTTTATATTTTTTCGAATTCTACTCATATGTCGATTCGAAATCCCAAGAAAAGAAGCTAAATAATGAAGCGGAACTTCTTGTAATAATTTTACATCGTTTGCTAATAATTTTTGATAACGTTCTTCGGGAGTAAGCGTCAATAAATCAATTCGATAATCATCAATTAAGAAAATCTGATTTTCAATTAAATTATAGTAAAATTGATGGAAAGCTTTATTGTTATTTAGTAGCTGTTTAAAATCATCAACAGAAATTACCCATAAATTACAAGTGCTTAATGCTTTGATATTTTTACGAGAAGGGGTTTGTTGTAAAAAACTTTTTAATGAAGCAGTACAGGAATTTTTTAAGCCTAAATAGGTTGTTTTTTCTTCACCTAATACTTGGATTGAATGTTGTAAAATTCCACTTTCTATAAAGCAAAAGTATTTGCATATTTTACCTTCTTCAACATAGTATTCGTTTTTAGAAAGTGTTTTTAAAGAAAAATATTTTATAACTTCGGGAATCAACGAGTTTAAAGAATCGTTATTTACAACGGTTTGTATATACTGTAAAAGATGTTTTTTTGAAAGTTCCATAAAAGGACTAAAATTTTATTTTAAAAGTATAAAAAAAAGGATGCTTATATAAACATCCTTTTTAAAATTATTTAATTATTACTTTTAGGTCTTCTATTATTTCTTTTTCTTGAGTTATTGTTTTTACTAGAAGATTCATCTCTTTTTGGTCTTCTAGATCTACCTTCGCTACTGTTTGTGGTTTCTTTAGATCGATCTTTTTTAGGTTGCCTGTTAACAGCGCCTCTATGTGTAGCGCCAACACCTTTTTTCTTACCCTTTCCAGATTTTTTCTTTTGGGTAGAAGCTCTTTTAGGTCCAGCAGTATCAGTAGGTTCATAACCTTCAATAACTTCTGTTTTTAACTTCTGTCTTAAGATTTTTTCTATCTCTTTTTGATATTCAGTTTCTTCGCTACACACTAAAGATATGGCTTCTCCTTTGGCACCAGCTCTACCAGTTCTACCAATTCTATGCACATAATCTTCAGGTACATTTGGTAGTTCGAAGTTTATAACATGAGGTAATAACGGAATATCAATACCACGAGCAGCAATATCTGTTGCTACTAAAACACGAATAGAATTGCTTTTAAAATTTGCCAATGCTTTGGTACGAGCAGCTTGACTTTTATTTCCATGTATTGCTGCAGCAGAAACACCAGATCCAATTAATTTTTTGGTTAATTTATTTGCTCCGTGCTTAGTTCTTGTAAAAATTAAAACCTGACTCCAATTACCATCTTTAATTAAGTTGGTAACCACTTCTGTTTTTTTACCTTTATCTACTGTGTAAACTTTTTGAGAAACTTTATCGGCAGTAGAGTTCTGTGACGCAGCTTCAACCGAAACAGGGTTTCTTAAAATCCCTTCAGCAAGTTTTTTTATTTCTTTTGAAAATGTAGCAGAAAACAATAAGTTTTGACGCTTTGTAGGCATAAAACTGATGATTTTGTTAATATCTCTAACAAAACCCATATCTAACATTCTGTCTGCTTCATCTAAAATAAGCACATCTATTCTTTTAAAAGATACTGCTTTTTGATCGTGTAAATCTAATAATCTACCAGGAGTTGCTACTAAAATATCAACACCTCTTCTTAAAGTTGCTATTTGGCTTGCCGCTTTTACACCTCCAAATATTACTGCCGACCGTATATCTAAATGTGTACTGTAGTCTCTTACATTATCATAAACTTGTGCAGCTAATTCTCTTGTTGGTGTTAAAACCAATGCTCTTACTGGTCGATATTTTGGATGTTTAGTGTCTGCTAATCGTTGTAAAACTGGTAATGTAAAACCAGCAGTTTTACCGGTACCGGTTTGCGCAGAAGCTAATACATCTTTTCCTTCTAAAATATGTGGTATTGCTTTTGCTTGAATTGGTGATGGAGTATCGTATCCTTTTTCTTTGATGGCTTTTAGTAACGCATCAGATAATCCTAAAGATTTAAATGTCATATGTATTATTTTAGAAATACTTTTTATAGTATTTCTTTGTGGTTGCAAAGGTACTGCTATTTATTAGGAAGTTTTACAAATAAAAAAGACACCCTAAAAAGGTGTCTTCTTATTATTTTTTCAAATGTTTATCTGCAAATTTTTCTAATTCATCATACCAATTTTGACCAAACTTTCTAATCAAAGCTTGTTTTACAAATTTGTATACAGGTACTTGTAACTCTTGTCCTAAAGAACAAGCATCGTCGCAAATTTCCCATTTATGGTAATTTACAGCAGCAAATTCACTAAAATCCTTAACCCGAACAGGGTATAAATGACAAGAAACAGGTTTTTTCCAATCTACAATTCCTTGATTATATGCTTCTTCAATTGCACACAAAGCTGTTCCTTTATTATCAAAAATAACATAAGCACAATCAGCATCATTAATTAAAGGAGTTTCTAACTCTCCAAAATCACTTGTAATCCAAGTCCCTTGCTTTTCAATAGCTTCAATACCTTCTTTACGTAAAAAAGGTTTAATTTTTGGATAAATATCTTCAAGAATCCTTGTTTCTTCTTCTTCTAAAGGTGCACCAGCATCACCATCAATACAACAAGCTCCTTTACAAGCAGATAAATTACAAACAAAGTCTTTTTCTATAAGATCCTCTGAAACAATTGTTTTTCCTAATTGGAACATAAAATATATTTAAAAATTTATAAGTTTACATAAACTTCATGTAAATTTAGATGCAAAAATACTAGATTGTAATCTTACTTATATAATTTTGTAACCAAAAAATAAATAATATGAATTTTAATTTTAAAGAAATTTTTACTGCTTTTATGGTACTATTTGCTGTAATTGATATTGTTGGAAACATTCCTATTATTATTGATTTACGTAAAAAAGTAGGTCATATTCAATCAGAAAAAGCGTCTATTATTGCTGGGTTTATTATGATTTTATTTCTTTTTATAGGAGAAAGACTATTAAGCATAATTGGTATAGATGTTCACTCTTTTGCTGTTGCTGGAGCTTTTATTTTATTTTTTATTGCTTTAGAAATGATTTTAGGAATAACTTTATACAAAGAAGATGAAGACGAAACTTTAACTGCTACAGTTTTTCCTCTTGCATTTCCATTAATTGCTGGACCAGGTAGTTTAACAACATTATTATCGCTAAGAGCTGAATTTAGTATTGGAAATATTATAATTGCTGTTTTACTAAATGTATTAGTTATATATATAGTTCTAAAAACATCTTCTAAAATTGAGAAAATTATTGGTAATAATGGAATAAAAATTATTAGAAAAGTATTTGGTGTAATATTATTAGCAATCGCAGTAAAATTATTCGCTACTAATATTAAAATGTTATTAGCTTAATGGTATTTGATGTTTTAATTATAGGTGGTGGTGTAGCTGGTATGCAGTGTGCTCTTGTTTTAGGTTCAGCTAAAAATAAAGAATTTGCAAAAAATAAAAACATAGGAATAATTTTGCATCAAAAATCATCACATTTACAAAATGCATTATTTAACAATGTTTTAGGATTACCATCTAATACTTTAGGGAAAGATATTTTGAATCAAGGAAAAGAGCAATTATCTAATCTATATTCTCATGTTTCGCAAATAGAAAATGAAAAAGTAGTTGCTGTTTTAGATAGTGATAATGATTTATATAAGGTAATTAGTAATAAAAAAGAGCACTACAGCAAATCTGTTGTAATTGCTTTAAATTATTCTAAACCATTTCAAATAGCTGGTTTAGAACAATATATTGAACCTCATATGAGAGCTAATGTAATGAAAGACAGGGTTCAATTAAGAAATTTTAACCATTTAATTAAAAAAGGTTTGTATGTTTGCGGAACTTTAGCAGGATGGCGTAGTCAATTCGCAATTGCAGCTGGTAGCGGAGCAAGTGTTGCTACAGATATTTTAACTGTGTGGAATAACAACACTCCAACTAAAGTTCATGATAAAATATAAAGTTAATATAGAGATGAAAAAAATATTAATATTAGGATTTGTTTCCTTGTTAATTTTAAGCTGTGGGAGTAATGATAATGATATTGTTAAATCTGATCTTCAAACCATATAATTAAAGTGGTAAATGACACTTTTCAAGTCACTGAAGATACACCAACTACTTTACCTAATTTCTTGTCTAATGACACTTATAATTCAAGTAATGTAACTGTTACTTTCGATGCTTTATCTACAAATCAAGGAACAATAGTAAAAAATAATAATCAATACACTTATACCTCTGCAAAGAGTTTTGTAGGTAGCGATACCTTTACATATACAATATGTAGTACTATACAAACTAATAATTGCGAAACAGCAACTGTAAGAATTAATGTTACTGATCAAGGTAACCCTTCAGTTACCAATGATTCATATACTACACCTAAAAATTCAGTTATAACAATTAGTGATTTTTTAAGTAATGATACTCTAATTGATGATGCAAAAATTGAGTCTATTAGTAATGATGGTACAGCAGGTACTATTGTTTTAAATAACGATAATACTATAACTTATACTCCACAAAATAATTTTATAGGAAACGATACTTTTACTTATACTGTTTGTGATGATGATGCTACGAAATCATGTGCTACAGGAACTATTACAATAGATATAAAAGAAGTTATAGCATTTAATATACCTTCTGATTTAGTTGATTATTATAAAGACATATATTTTACAAGTGATAAGAGTAGTAATTATAATGTTTTAAAGCAACTTTTAACTCAAACTCATTCTAATCAATTGTCTTATGGACAAAGACATAATTATTTATATAATGCTGATGAAGATATAAGTAATACTGCAAACGTAATATTAATGTATAGTGGAGAAAGTAGAGATGAAAGAGAGTATTCATCTAGTACAAATTCACACTCTACTCAAACTTTTAATACAGAACATGTTTATCCAAAATCTAAATTAACATCATCTACTGCTGAAGCTGATTTACATCATCTTAGATCTTGTGATGCTGGAGTTAATTCTAGTAGAAGTAATTATTCTTTTATTGATGGTAGCGGTGATTATAAAAAAGAAGGAAGTACGTGGTTTCCTGGTGATGAATGGAAAGGAGATATAGCTAGAATGGTATTTTATTTAAATGCTAGATATGGAGAAACTTTTGATAAAGTTGGTACTTTAGAGTTATTTTAAAGTGGAATAAAGAAGACCCTGTTTCTGATTTTGAAAAACAAAGAAATACTGTTATTTACGGTGCTCAGGGTAATAGAAATCCGTTTATTGACAACCCATATCTTGTTACTATAACTTGGGGAGGTGATGCCGCTAATAATACTTGGAACTAATAATTATAAAATCTGCTAATTCTTTAAAAGAGTTAGCAGATTTTTTTTATACGTTCTTCCTATTGGTAATTTATTGTTTTTTATAAATACAGTACTACTAGTATACTTATCTATTTTATCAATATTTATAATAAACGATTTATGTATTTGTACAAATACACTTTCTTCAAGTAGTTCTTTCTTATTTTTTAATGAATCTATGATTGTAAACTTTTTATCTTCAGTATAAAAATTCACATAGTTCCTATCAGATTCTAAGTATAAAATACTAGATAAATATAGTTTATGTATTGTCTTATCTATATTTAAAAAAATAACATCCTCTTTTACTTTTTCTTGGTTATTTAATCGTTTTTCTACTTTAGTAATTGCTTTTAAAAAACGGTCAAAAGAATAAGGTTTTACTAAATAATCTACAATAGTTTCTAACTCAAAGCTAGAAACTGCATAATCTGGATATGCTGTTGTAATTATAATTTTTGGTGGATTTTTAACTGTTTTAATAAAATCTAAACCAGAAATATCTGGTAAATTAATATCTAAAAAAACTACATCAACTGTATTATTTTTTAAATAATCATTGGCACTTAATGCTGTTTGAAAAGTTTTTAATAAAGTAATATCTGGTACTTTTCTTAAATAACTTTTTAAAATGTTTTGTGCTGGTAATTCATCTTCAATAATAATGCAATTCATAAATTATAATAAGTTTAGTTTTAAGGTTACTGTAAAATTATCAGACTTATTAATCCTTAACTCATGATTATCTTTATATAGTAAATCTAACCTCTTTTTTAAATTATCTAAACCTATTGCTGAATTATTTAACGCTCTAGTTTCGTTGTACTCGTTTTTACATATACAAATTAACTTTTCTTTTTCTATTGTAATATTTATATCAATTATACTATGTACGCTACTGTGTTTAAAAGCGTTTTCAATAATTGTTATTAAAAGTAATGGCGCAATTTGCTTATGTTTATTTTCAATTATAGTTTTATAATTAATTTTTTTAATTCCTTCTGTTCTTATTTTTTGAAAGGCAATATAATTATCTAAAAATTGAATCTCTTTTGCTAAATCTACTTTAGTAGTATTACTCTCATATAAAACATGTTTTAAATTATCTGATAATTTTAAAATTAAATCTGGAGCCTTTTCTGGTTTTTCAATTGAATATGAATAAATTGTATTTAAATTATTGAATAAAACATGTGGATTGATCTGCGATTTTAAAAACTTAAGCTCCATTTCGGTTCGCTCTTGTTGTATTTTTTCAACCTCTTCTGATTGTTTTATATATCTAAAAAGCACCCAAATAAAAGAGAAAAATAATAACGGAGTTATCGTTTGCCACAAATAATCACTTAAACATTTCATTATAGTACAACCACAACGAGTAAATATATTACAATATAGTTGAGTTGCTAAAAATGTGATTACAATAAAAACAATGCTATATAATAAATACCATTTCTTTTTAACAAAAAATGGTAATAGAAGTTGATTATTAACGTAAACAATAATTACAAGTATAAAAAAATACTGTAAAAACGGATTTTCAGCCCAATAATAACGCGTAAAAACAAATAGAGACACAAATACAAATAAAGCCCAAAAAAGTGCGTGAATTAATAGCTGAGTTATTTCTCTTCTTTTAAATTGAATCATAATAGTCTAAGAAACTAAAATTTTATATACTCTCAAAGAAATAAGTATCAAATACCTATTTCGTTATACAAACAACCAATAAATCTATTTATTTTGTTATTCATACAGTTTTACTTGTAGTATGTACTTCTATTTTTTTTTATTCTATAAATTGAAATAATTTCGATGAAAATCAATTTTAAATGAAAAAAAATATATTAATCTTAATTCTATTAACCTCTTATTTAGTTAATGCTCAACAGTTAAATAAAACTGTAACAGATGCAAAAGGAAAAATTATGTTATTAGGAAAAACAAATAAACAAGCTTTTTCAAATGACGAATTATCATGGTTTAAAAAATACTACAATGATTATCAAACAAATAGTAAGGTAATTAACCAATTTAAAGATTCATTAAATAATTATACTATAAAAGCTTTTTATGGCTCTTGGTGTGGTGATAGTAAAAGAGGAATCCCAAAATTTTATAAAGTATTAGATGAAGCTAATTTTAATATGAATAAATTAGAAATGGTTGCTGTTGATAGAAAACCAGAAGCTTATAAAACATCTCCTAACGGAGAAGAAAAAGGGTTAAATATTCATAGAGTCCCTACTTTTATTTTCTACAAAGGTAAAAAAGAAATTGGTAGAATTGTTGAAGCTCCAGTACAAGATTTTGAGCGTGATATTAATACAATAACTTCTTTAAAAAGGTATTCATCTAAATATTTAGTAGTCGATTATTTACATAAACTTTTAAAAACTCAATCTATAGAAGAAATAAAAACGAATGAAAACCAACTTATTTCATCTTTATCAGAATTTACAAAAGGGAGTAGAGAGTTAAACACATATGGGTACAAATTATTACGTTCTAAGCAACCTCAAAAAGCTTTATTTATTTTTAACTTAAACACAAAAATTTATCCATATAAATACAACGTATTCGATAGCTTAGGTGAAGCTTACTATACATTAAAAAATTATGAAGAATCTTTAAAAAATTACGATATCGTTTTATCATTAAAACCAGATGATAAAAATGCTTTAGAAATGATAAAAAAGATTAAAAAAGAAATGATATAATTTAAAAATCCTTATAAAAATGAAAACACTTTTATCTTCTGTAATTGTATGTTTTATGGTAATAACTATAAACGCACAAGAATTTAAATTCGAAAAAGAAATTATTAATTATGGTAAAGTTTCTAAAGGAACTAATAAAACTAAAATCTTTGAATTTACTAATATTGGTGACGCTCCTTTACATATAAAACAAGTAATATCTACTTGTGGATGTGCTGTACCAAAAAAACCTGAAAAGCCTATTATGCCAGGTAAAAAAGGAACAATAGAAGTTTCTTATGACACAAATCGTGTTGGTGGTTTTTCTAAAATGTTTACCATTATTTCGAATGCAAAAATAAAAAGAAAGCAATTAAAAATTAAAGGGTATGTAAAACCTAGTAATACATTAGCTTCAAAATAAAAAATCCCGAGTTAAAAACTCGGGATTTTTTATTTATATAATTGGTAAATGAAAATAATTATTCATTCTTAATTTTATTCTTATAATATCTATTTATAAAAATATTAATAATAAAAATTAGTATAAATATATATCTTGCTAATAGTGGAAATACAAAAGCCATTATACCTGCTAAAACCCAAATTAATAAGCCATTTAAAGATCTTGCTTTTTCTCTTTTTCCTTTTAATACTGTTAAACCTGTTATTCCTTTTTCTTTTTTTA
>CAZCHR010000082.1:0-10889 GCA_964498665.1 uncultured Tenacibaculum sp.
TTAATTAAATCCATAGTTCCCATTGCTAAACCAGCTCCGTTTACCATACATCCAACATTTCCATCTAAATCTACATAATTTAAACCTGCAGCTTTAGCTTCAACTTCAATTGGGTTCTCTTCACGAATATCACGCATTGCTGCATAATCTTTGTGACGATATAATGCATTTTCATCTAAAGTTACTTTAGCATCTACAGCCATAATTTTATCATCAGATGTTTTTAACACTGGGTTAATTTCAAACATTGCTGAATCTGACTTAATATATGCTGTATATAAAGCTGTTGCAAACTTTACCATTTCTTTCATAGCTACACCACTTAAACCTAAGTTAAAAGCAATTTTACGAGCTTGAAAAGGCATTAATCCTAAAGCTGGATCAATTTCTTCAGTAAAAATTAAGTGTGGAGTTTCTTCTGCTACTGTTTCAATATCCATACCACCTTCTGTAGAATACATAATCATATTTCTACCAGTTGCACGATTTAATAAAACCGACATATAAAACTCATTTGGTTCACTATCACCAGGATAATATACATCCTCAGCAATTAAAATTTGGTTTACTAATTTACCTTCTGCAGATGTTTGAGGAGTTATTAACATCATTCCTAAAATATCATTAGAAATACTTTTTACCTCATCTAAGTTTTTAGCTAACTTAACTCCACCACCTTTTCCACGACCACCTGCGTGTACTTGTGCTTTTATTACATGCCAACCTGTACCTGTTTCTTCAGTTAATTTCTTTGCTGCCTCAACAGCTTCTTCTGGTGTATTTGCAACGATTCCTCGTTGAATACGAACGCCAAAACTATTTAATATTTCTTTACCTTGATATTCGTGTAAGTTCATTAGATATGAATTTTTAAAGTCGAACAAAAATACAAATTCAATTTATATTACATTACTATTTACCTTTTAATTTAATGTAATTTATTTTTTTGATTTCTTTAACATTTAAAATGTAACGTTCTTTTATTTAACAAGTCTTTAAGCTAATTAACATGATTTTAAGAGTTAAAGATTAAAATCATAAATATTTTTGTATAAAATTTTACTGCAAAGAAAAAGATGTCGAAAATTGTAAAAGTATTAATTACTTTATTACTTATTTCTAATGGAATAATAGCCCAGGAAATTAATCAAAATAGAAAAAAAATTGGAGCTACTAGAATAGAATCTCCACCGAAAATAGATGGAGAACTAAATGATTCTGCATGGGAAAATACTCCTATAGCTAAGGATTTTGTTATGTTACGTCCCGACAATGGTAAATCAGAATCTGAAACTCATAAAACTGAGGTTAAAATTGTTTACGATAATTCTGCAATTTATATTTCAGCATTAATGCAAGACCCTAACCCTTCTAATATACCTGCTGAGTTTACAAATAGAGATAATTTTGGTAATGCAGACTTCTTTATGGTAATGGTTAACCCAAATGATGATGGTCAAAACCCAACAATGTTTATTGTTACTGCTTCTGGAGTTCAGATAGATTCAAAAGTCTCTAATGGACGTAATGAAGATTATAATTGGAGTGCTGTTTGGGAAAGCGCACACAAAATAACAGAATATGGATGGATAGTGGAAATGAAAATTCCATATAGAGCTTTACGTTTTGCTAACGAACCAATACAATCTTGGGGAATGAACTTTCATAGAGAAATTAGAAATTTAAATGCTCGTTATACTTGGAATCATATTAATAACCAACAAGGTACATGGACACAATATGATGGTTTAATTGAAGATTTTAAAAATATTAAACCTCCTACTCGATTAAGTTTTTACCCTTACGCATCTGCTATTACAACAACTTTTGACGGAAATACTGATTTTAATTGGAGTGTTGGTATGGATGTAAAATATGGTTTAACAGAAAATTTTACTTTAGATGCTACTTTAATACCAGATTTTAGTCAAGTAGGGTTTGATGATGTTTCTTTAAACCTTGGTCCTTTTGAACAACAATTTTCAGAGCAAAGACAGTTTTTTACTGAAGGAACTGAGCTATTTACTAAAGGAAGATTGTTTTATTCAAGAAGAATTGGTGCTGCTCCAATTGATCAATTTGCAAATGAACGCAAAAATGATAAGGAGTTTATTAATGGAACAAAAATAAATGACAAAAAAATTGATGAGCCTGATAAAGTAAATATGCTTAACGCTATAAAAATATCTGGTAGAACAAAAGGTGGACTAGGAATTGGTTTTTTTAATGCTATCACAGAAAAAACCGAAGCTACCATACAAAGAACAAAACAAGAGGTTAATAATATTACTAATGAAACTGAAACAACAGTAAGCGAATATAAAACAACTGTAAACCCTTTTTCTAACTATAATATTATGGTTTTAGATCAGCAGTTTAATCAAAACTCTTCAATTACGTTAATTAATACTAATGTTACTCGTGATGGTCGTTTTAGAGACGCAAATGTAACTGGTTTATTATGGCATATTGAAGATAAGAAAAGTAATTATAATATAGACGGTTCCTTTAGAATGACTAATATATCTGATGATATTAACAACCCAAATACAGGATACTCATTTGACACTAGTATTGGTAAACATTCAGGAAATTGGGTAGGTGAAATTGGATATCAATTCGAAAACAAAGATTTTAACCCAAATGACATGGGTATTTTATTTAGTAATAACGAACAAGGTATTTATGGTTTTGTAAGTTATAGAATGTTAAAGCCAAAAGGTATTTTTAATAGTTATCGTTTTAGTACTCGTTATAATATTAATTTTTTACATAATCCAGGAACATATACAGGGAGTAATGTTAGGTTTTCTTTTGGTGCCCAAACTAAAAAACGTTTAGGTTTTGGTGGTAATTTAAATTTCAGTTCAGAAAGAAAAGATTTTTTTGAACCACGACAAGGTACTATGAGTGGCATCTTTTTTAAAAGACCACAACGTGTTAATGTAAATCACTGGGCTTCTTCTGATTACAGAAAAAAGTTTGCTATTGATTATAGTTGGTACTATACCTTCTTTAAAGATAACCCGAAAGAACAATATGGTTTTAGAGTATCGCCTAGGTATCGTTTTAATAATCAATTTTCATTAATTTATGGGTTTAGATTTAATAAAACTAATAATGACCAAGGTTATGTTAATAAGATTAATGAAGACGATGTTAGTAATAACATAAACTATACCCCTTTATTAAATAAAGTAATTTTTGGACAAAGAGATTGGACTACTTACAACAACTCTTTAACTGGGAAATATAGTTTCAGTACAAAATCTGCTCTATCATTATCATTTAGGCATAATTGGAGTAAAGTTCCTTATGAAAGTCAGTTCTATAATTTAGATGAAAATAATGGAAAATTAATTACCAATATATATAATGATAATCATGATAGAAATTTTAACAGTTGGAATATAGACCTAAATTACGTTTGGCAATTTGCACCTGGTAGTCAATTAATTGCCTTTTATAGAAACTCAATAAATCCTGATTCTGATTTTGCTCCTGCTGATATTAGTTTTTCTAAAAATATTAACCGTCTATTTGAAGAAAATATGCAACACACTTTTTCTTTACGTTTAGTTTATTTTATTGATTATAATAACTTGAAAAATATTATTTAAAAAATTCATAAAATCAATTTAGAAATCAGATATGCTTTTAAAAGTGTATCTGATTTCTTTTTTATACTTTCGTTATACCTGAATAAAAAAGTATGATTGTTGCCAAAAACATCCATAAACGTTACGGAGAAGTTGAAATTTTAAAAGGTGTTAATTTACACATTAAAAAAGGAGAAATTGTAGCTATTGTTGGTCCGTCGGGAGCAGGAAAAACCACTTTACTTCAAATATTAGGAACCCTAGACAAACCTTCTAAAAAAGAAAATTACGATTTTTTTATAGATGGAATTTCTATAGAAAATTTAACTGATAAAGAAGTTTCATCATTTCGTAATAAACATATCGGATTCATTTTTCAATTTCATCAATTATTGCCTGAATTTACAGCTTTAGAAAATGTTTGTATTCCTGCTTTTATTGGTGGAAAATCAAAATCTTCAACCGAAAAAAGAGCTAAAGAACTACTCGATTTTTTAGGATTATCTCATAGAGAAAATCATAAGCCTAATGAACTTTCTGGTGGAGAACAACAACGGGTTGCTGTAGCAAGAGCTTTAATTAATGAACCATCAGTAATTTTTGCTGATGAACCATCTGGAAATCTCGATTCTACTTCTGCTAAAAACTTACATGAATTATTTTTTGAACTTCGTGATAAATTCGGACAAACATTTGTTTTAGTTACACACAATAAAGAGTTAGCACAAATGGCAGATAGAACGTTAACTATGAAAGACGGAATTATAGTAGAATAATGTAACATTAGTAAGTTTCTAACTACTAATTAATAAATCATTTTAATTATGAAAGAAACTTTTAATGAATTAATTAGTTACTTAAAAAATCCTATTCTAGAAAAAGATCCTAATAATAAGGCTTCTTATCGTTTTAATAAATTTTTACATTTATTAATAATTAGTATAATTACAGGTGCTTTATTAACTCCTCTAATTGTCTTTGTTTCAGAATTAGGTTTGGTAAATTTAGACAATCATGCTATGAAAGATATGATGAATAAATTTGGTAAACCAATGATTTTATTTCTTACAGTTATAGCTGCTCCTTTACTTGAAGAGCTTTTTTTCAGGGCTCCTTTAACATTATTTACTGGTAAAAAAACATTCAAAATAGCCTTTTATCTTATTGCAGTTTTATTTGGTCTGGTACATATTACAAATTATGACATGACAATTAATGTAATATTATTAACACCAATTTTAGTAGCTCCGCAAACTATTTTAGGTGGATATTTAGGGTTTACTCGTACTCGTTTTGGATTACAGTGGAGTATTTTATTACATGCTTGTTATAATGCTTTTTTTATTTTAATTAGTTTCGCAGGAGAAACAATATAAATGAACAAAAAAGAACTTAAAGAATTCCTTGACGAAAAGGTTGTTAAATATAACAATCCAGATTTTATAGATAGTGACCCTATACAAATTCCTCATTTATTTTCTAAAAAAGAAGATATAGAAATTGCAGGCTTTTTAGCTGCTACTATAGCTTGGGGAAATCGTAAAATGATTATCAAAAATTCTTTAAAAATGGTTGAACTATTAGGTAACTCTCCTTACGATTTTGTGATAAATCATACTGAAGAAGATTTAGCTAACTTTGAAGGTTTTGTGCATCGTACGTTTAATTCAGATGATTTTAGATTCTTTATAAAATCTTTAAAAAATGTTTATACAAATCATAACGGATTAGAAACTGTTTTATCAACTAAAAATGACGATAATTACAAATTAGCAATCCATAATTTTAAACAAGTTTTTTTTGAAATTGAGCATAAACAAAGAACATTAAAGCATGTTTCTGACCCTTTAAAAGGTTCAGCTTCTAAAAGAATTAATATGTTTTTAAGATGGATGGTTCGTAATGATAAAACTGGAGTAGATTTAGGCATTTGGAAAACACATAATTCAGCTCACTTACATTGCCCTTTAGATGTACATTCTGGTAATGTAGCTCGTAAACTAGAAATTCTTACCAGAAAGCAAAACGATTGGAAAGCCCTTACAGAATTAGATATTACTTTAAGAGAGTTTAATAAAAAAGATCCAGTAAAATATGATTTTGCTTTATTTGGATTAGGTGTTTTTGAGAAGTTTTAATACTTTTAACTATCTCAATACCAAACTATGAAAAAGCTCTTATTTTTATCTTTATTATTATTGTCAATTATAACAAATGCTCAAGATAATCGAGTACCTATAGACACTACAGTTGTTACTACAAACTCTGTTATTATTAAAGGAAAAACAATTCAATATAAAGCTCAAACAGGAACACAACCTGTCTTTGATAAAAATGGAGTAACTAAAGCAACACTTTTTTATACCTATTATTATAGAACTAATATTACAAATAGAGAAAAAAGACCTTTAATAATGTCTTTTAATGGTGGCCCAGGGTCAGCTTCAGTTTGGATGCATATTGCTTATACAGGTCCTAAAATTTTAAAAATTGATGAAGAAGGAAATCCTATTCAACCATACGGAATTAAAGACAATCCTTATTCTATTTTAGATGAAGCTGATATTGTTTTTATCAACCCTGTAAATACTGCATATTCAAGACCTATAGTAGCTGCTAAAAAAAAGGTAGATAAAAAATACTTCTTTGGTATTAATGCTGACGCAAAATATTTAGCTAGTTGGTTAAATACTTTTATAACTCGAACAAATAGATGGAGTTCTCCTAAATATATTATCGGCGAAAGTTATGGAGGTACCCGTGTAATGCAATTAGCTTTCGAACTACAAAATAATCAATGGATGTATTTGAATGGGGTTATTATGGTTTCTCCTGCAGATTATCAATTATTAAGAACCAAAAACTCTGAAGATTATGCTATTAACTTTCCTTATTTTACAGCAGCATCTTGGTACCATAAAATGTTACCTCAAAAATTACAACAACAAGATTTATTAGATATCTTACCTGAATCAGAAGATTTTGCTATCAACAAACTACTTCCAGCATTGGCTAAAGGTGGTTATATATCACAAAATGAAAAAGAAGCTGTTGCTGAAAAAATGTCATACTATTCAGGAATAAAAAAAGAAATAATCTTAAAACATAATTTAGAAATACCTAACAGTTATTATTGGAAAGAATTATTAAGAGATACTTCTGGTAAAACTATTGGTAGATTAGATAGTAGATACTTAGGTATTGATAGAAGAGAAACAGGTAGTAATCCTGATTATAGTCCAGAGTTAGTTTCTTGGTTACACTCTTTTACACCTGCAATTAATTACTACACACAAAATGTATTAAAATTTAAAACAGATGTAAAATATAATATGTTTGGATCTGTTCACCCTTGGGATTTTAGCAAAAATAATGCTCGTGAGAATTTACGAAAGTCTATGGCGCAAAATCCATATCTAAAAGTTTTAGTTCAGTCAGGTTATTATGATGGTGCTACAACATATTCTGCTGCAAAATATACAGTGGGAAAAATAGACCCTAGCGGAAAGTTTAAAAATAGAATTTCTTTTAAAGGTTATAGAAGCGGACATATGATGTATCTTAGAAAAGATGATTTAAAAAAAGCAAATGATGATTTGCGAGAGTTTATAAAAAACAGCTCCAAAAACATAGGTTCTGCTAAATATTAGTTAAATTAGATTTACTATGAAAAATAATTTATTAAATATGATGTGTCTTGATTTATATTTATCTTCTTTAGATAAAGATAAATCTGACAAAGCGCTAACATTAGTAGATACCCCAAATAAAAATAACTTAAATATAATTAGTTGGGGAGTTAATGGTTTGTTAGAAGCCAAAGATTTAAAAACAATAAATTTTTTAGCTAAAAAATATAATTGGAAAAATAACCTTAAAACTATTTTAAACACAAATAATTATGAATCATTAGTTATTACCGATTTATCTAAAAAAATAGTTTGGGTTAATGATGGTTTTAGTAAAATGACTGGGTATAATAAAGAATTTGCTATAAATAAAACGCCCTCTTTTTTACACGGAAAAGAAACCCAAGATAAAACTAGAAAAAGAATTGGAGCTAAGTTAATAAAAAACAAACCTTTTAAAGATATTATTATAAATTACAGAAAAGATAATACTCCTTATAAATGCGAATTGCACATTTTTCCACTTTTTGATGATCAAAAAACAACTCATTTTATAGCTTTAGAAAGAGAAGTTGTTTGAACTTAAAATAAATGCAAACACTTATTCATTATTTTTTACATTTTGGACTTCCTGTTATAGTTGCTTATTTATTATTCCGAAAAGAATGGATAAAAATTTCTTTTATCTTATTAGTAACTATGTTGGTCGATTTAGATCATTTATTGGCTACACCTATTTTTAAAGCTAACAGATGTAGTTTTGGTTTTCATTTATTGCATTCATACTACGCAATAGTGTTGTACTTTATACTATTATTTTTAAAGAAACCTTATAATATTATTGGCTTAGGTTTATTACTACACATGGTAACAGATTTAATTGATTGCATGTTTATGTACACCAATTGTAAAAGTTGTTTTACGAATGCTCCTGCTATAAAAATATTAGAAACATTTAGTAATTTTTTAGGCCTTTAATTTCAAATCGCAATACCTAAAACTGGTGTCATAATTTTTAACTTCTTCTTTTGTGTCTTTATGGCAGTTTTGAGAATTATCTTTATTCAAGGTATAAGATCTTCTTATTTTCTCTCCAATTTCAAATTCAATAGGCTTTTTAAAAATTGGTCCATCAAAACAAAATGTATGAAACTCTCCGTTTTCACCGCAAACATCTATATTTTCAGGTAAATCATTTATAAAATCTTCATCTATAATTCTTCCGACAAACTCTTCACCTAATAATTTTGCATTTACACAAACGGTAATTGTTTTAAATCCTAATGCTAAAAATTCACGAAGTAACTTTTTAGTATCTTGTTTCCAAAGTGGATAGACTCCTGTAATTCCTACTTCTTGTAATTTTAAATCCCTATAATTCTTTAAATCTTCTAAAAAGATATCTCCAAAAACTGCATGATTTAAACCTAACGATTTTAATTCAGATGTTTTTTCTTTCATCTTTTCGTTATATAAATCCATCGTAACATCGGCAGGAAACATTATTTTTTCTAATGGAATACCAATGCTTTCTGCTTGTGCTTCTAATAAACTCTCATGTAAACCATGCATAGAAACTCGCTGATAATCTTTATTTACATTGGTTATCAATTTTTTAATTTGATATTCTTTTTCTTGCAATACTTTATACAATGCAAATGCAGAATCTTTACCTGAACTCCAATTAAAATATGCTTTTTTCATAATAACAAAGTTTAGTAAAAAAGTTTCAATAAAAAAGTTTAAACACTAGTTTCAGACTAAAAGAGTAGATTTTATTTTCTACATTTACAATGCTATCAAATTAATTATAATGAAACATAAATTATTACTTCTTTTTATAACGTTCAACATTAGTCTTTTTGCTCAAAAAATTCAGTCTCCAGAAGAATTTTTAGGTTATAAATTAGGCGAACGCTTTACCAGACATCATAAGGTGATTGATTATTTCACTCATGTTGGTAAAAATTTAAACAACGTAATTCTAGAAAAATATGGTGAAACCAACGAACATCGTCCACTATATGTTACATATATTTCCTCTCAGAAAAACATTAATAACTTAGAGCAAATTAGACAAAACAACTTATCGCAAGCAGGAGTCTCAAATAGTTCTTCAAAAGATAACACTATTGCAATTGTATGGTTGAGTTATAACGTACACGGAAATGAAGCTTCTAGTACAGAGGCAGCGATGCAAACTTTGTACGAATTAGTTACTGAGAAGCAATCTCTTTTAGAAAATACACTTGTTATTTTAGATCCTTGTATTAATCCAGATGGAAGAGATCGTTATGTAAATTGGTATAATCAAGTAAGTAGTAATCCTTATAATACCAACCAAGAAGCAAAAGAACATAGAGACCCGTGGCCTACAGGAAGACCAAATCACTATCTTTTTGATTTAAATAGAGATTGGGCTTGGGCTACACAAGTAGAAACACAACAACGTTTAAAAGTATACAACAAATGGCTACCTCATATACACGTAGATTTTCATGAGCAGTATATTAATAACCCTTATTATTTTGCTCCAGCTGCAGAACCTTTTCATGAAGTTATATCTGATTGGCAGCGCAATTTCCAAGTACAAATAGGAAAAAATCATGCAAAACATTTCGATAGAAACAACTGGTTATATTTTACTAAAGAAAGTTTCGATTTATTATATCCAAGTTACGGTGATACCTACCCTACTTTTATGGGAGCTATTGGAATGACCTACGAACAAGCTGGACACGGAATGGCTGGACTTGGTATTGATACCGATCATGGTTATGAACTTACTTTAATAGATCGTGTAAAACATCATAAAACAACCGGTCTTTCTACCGTTGAAATTGCATCTAAAAATGCAACTAAATTAAACAGTGAGTTTAAAAAGTTTTTTAATAAAAAAAGCCTTATTTATAAAAGTTATGTTTTAAAAAACAATAATTCTGATAAAATTAATGGTCTTACTGATTTATTAGATAAGCATCAAATTTTATACGAATATGCTACTCCAGATAAAATAAGCGGATACAATTATGCTACTTCAAAAAAAGGGAGTATGCAAACTACAGCAAAAGATTTAGTTATTCATACAGATCAAGCAAAAGGGAAAATGGTTAAAGCTCTATTTGAACCTAATGCCAAATTAGCAGATTCTTTAACCTATGATATAACAGCGTGGGCGTTACCCTACGCACATGGTTTACAAGCAATAGCTTCAAAAAAGAAAGTTATTTCTAAAAAAAGAAATAAAGCTGAAAATAAAAAAAATACTGCTTCTCCTTCCTCTTATGCTTATATCTCTAAATGGAATAGTTTAGAAGACGCTACTTTCTTATCTCAACTTCTTAAGAAGAATATTAAAGTTCGTTTTTCTGAAAAACCTTTTACTATTGGAGGAAAATCATATAAAAGAGGAAGCTTAATTATTTTAAGACATGATAATAAAAACTTAGAGGATTTTGATTCTAAGCTTATTCATATTGCCAACAAAAACAACCGTGAAATTCATTCTGTAAATACTGGGTTCGTTAGTTCTGGAGTTGATTTTGGTTCATATAGCGTTAAACCTATAAATAAACAAAGAGTTGCCATCTTATCAGGAAAAGGTACTTCGTCTTTAAGTTTTGGAGAAACTTGGCACTTTTTTGAGCAACAATTAAAATAC
>CAZCHR010000083.1:0-10829 GCA_964498665.1 uncultured Tenacibaculum sp.
TAAAAAGTATAGTTTGTAGCCGCAGTTAAATTAGAAACTAAGTAATTTGTTGTAGTTACTGTTGCAATTTTTATGTTATTTCTATATACATCATAACCAGTAACAGCTGTATTATCTGTAGCTGCTGTCCATGATAAATTCACAGAGTTTTGAGTTACATTAGATACAACAAGGTTTGTTGGTGTAGTTGGAGCAGTTATGTCAGGAATAGCTAATGTATTTACATTAACTATGTTACTTGCGTTAGAAATGTTACCAGCAGCATCTTTAGCCTTGATAGAAAAAGTATATGCAGTAGAGGCACTTAATCCAGTGACTGAGTAATTTGTAGAAGTAACAGTAGTTATTTTAGTAGCCCCTTGATAAATGTCGTATCCAGTTACAGCAATATTATCCGTAGAAGAAGTCCAATTTAAATTTAATGAAGTCTGAGTAACTGATGAAGTTGTTAAATTTGTTGGTGCAGTAGGTGCAGATGTGTCTACAACTGAACCACCATCAATTGTATGACTTCCTAATCCGTTGAATGTATTTTTAGGTAATATATTCCATTCTGAAGTAGTAAAAGATGCATTTGGTGATTTAATTGAAGATTTTCTTTGTAACGTTTTATCTTTTGCGAAAACAGAAGAGCTATTAGGATTTCCTATTAAGTCGATAAGTGTATTACCTTTAAATAATCCTATAGCATCATTTCCGTTAAAAGAAGAAACGTTAGTTTCCGTTTTTTGAGCTTTGTTTTTTATGGCAGCCGTTGCATTATTATTAGCAACAACATATGTATTTCCATTTTGTAATTGCCCACTTAAATTTAACGTATTAGTCCAACCTCCACCATTAGAAGATTTCTTTAGAGAATATCCAGATAAATTAATTGAATTTCCAGTAAAGTTTGCAATTTCAATAGCTTTATTATTGGAAGAACCTTCGATGTATTCAGAAATTAATATATCAGAAGCAGTTCCTGTATTTGGAGCAGTAGTTGTTGCAACATTTATGCTATTACTAAAAGCAGATATGTTATTAGCAGCATCTTTAGCTTTCACAGAAAAAGTGTAAGTTGTTGAAGCTGATAAACTGTTTACGGTATAAGAAGTACTTGTAACTGTAGTTATCTTTGTAGAACCATTATATACATCATATCCAGTAACTCCAATATTATCAGTAGCTGCAACCAGTTTAAGTTAATAGTTGTTTCCGTAATATTAGAAGCTGTTAAGTTCGCAGGAGCAGTAGGAGCTTGAGTATCTGAAGAGCCTCCGCCACCATTACCAAATAAATTCTCAGCTTGTGGACCTCCCCATATTTGAGTTGCAAAAGCAGGATTATCTATAAAAGGATTTCGATTTCCTTGTAATCCTTCTATTATTGGATTACGTTGTTTTTCAAAGTTAGAAACTGGATCCTCAGCGTTCCATTGTAATAATAATTCAATCATATTATTATCAGAAGAGCTAGTAGTACCTACTGTAACATTACTAGGTAAACATTGGTTGTTGTAACGTAAATACATATACATCATCATACGAGCAACATCACCTTTCCATTCATCACCTGGATACCACCCGCCGGTAACATCACCTGCATTTCCAGAACCAGCAGCGAATTTTTTACTACTTCTTTGTCCATTAAAAGAAATGTCAGCAGGTCTAATGTGATGTGCATCTGCACCAGCTCCAGAAGTGCCTAAATTAGGGTTTCCTAACGATTTAGGATACACATGTTCTCTGTTCCATTGTGTTCCTGCTGAACCACCGTTAGCATCTTTGCTACGAGTTCTATCAGTAACATAATTTCCGTCAGAATCACTGTAGCCATAAATCAAAACTACATTAGCGTTGTTTGAAAGGTCTAGGTCTGATTGTTTTAAAGCATCCCAAACCCCTGGAGTATAAGATAAATTAGTATGATGAGAACTAATAATTTTAGTAGCTAAAACATCTTTTAAAGCTGTTCCGCTTTGGTTAAGATTAACATCATTATAGTAATTTGGTATTTGAGAGAAAACTGATAAAGAAACTATCAGTAAGAAGGGTAAATTTTTTTTATGCTTAATGAAATTGTGTTATTGTTAAGGGACTGCAAAATAACAAAAATAGAAATCATTAAGTGTTACCAAATAGTTAACAATCAGTATTGTATGAGCTATTAAACGAGAATGTGTTTTTTTCTTTTATTTTACGTAAATTTGCAGGCTAAAATTAAAGATTGATAATGAAGATATCATACAATTGGTTAAGACAATTTTTACAAACTAACTGGGAAGCTGAAAAGACAGGAGAATTACTAACAGATTTAGGTCTTGAAGTAGAGGGGATTGAGAAGGTAGAAAGTATAAAAGGTAGTTTAAAAGGTGTAGTTGTAGGAGAGGTAAAATCATGTGAAAAACATCCAAACGCTGATAAGTTAAAAGTAACTACTGTTGATTTAGGTGATGGAAACCCTATACAGATTGTTTGTGGAGCCCCTAATGTAGCTAAAGGTCAAAAAGTACCTGTTGCTACCGTAGGAACTTTATTGTATGATGAGAAAGGAGAAAGCTTTAAAATTAAAAAAGGAAAAATAAGAGGTGAAGAAAGTTTTGGAATGATTTGTGCCGAAGATGAATTAGGTTTAGGTAAAGGTCATGACGGAATTATGGTTTTAGATGAAAACTTAGTTTCAGGTACTCCTTGTTCAGAAGTTTTTAATATCGAAACTGATTATGTTTTTGAAATAGGTTTAACACCAAATCGTGCAGATGCAATGAGTCATTTTGGTGTTGCTCGAGATTTACGTGCAGGTTTAATTCAACAAGGAACAAATATTGAATTAATATCTCCTTCTGTTTCTGATTTTCATGTAGATGAAAGAACTCAAAAAATTGATATTGAGGTTGAAGATAAAAGTTTAGTACCTCGTTACTGTGGTATTACAATTACTGATGTTGAAGTAAAAGAATCTCCAGAATGGATTCAGAATAGATTAAAAGCAATTGGTTTAGCTCCAAAAAATAATATTGTTGATATTACAAACTATGTTTTACATGAGTTAGGACAACCATTACATGCTTTTGATGCAGCTAAAATTAGAGGGGGAAAAGTTGTAGTGAAAACTTTAGAAGAAGGTACTAAATTTACAACATTAGATGAAACAGAAAGAGAGTTGTCATCAGAAGATATAATGATCTGTGATGCTGATAGTAATCCGTTGTGTATTGGTGGAGTTTTTGGCGGAGTAAAATCTGGAGTTACAGAACATACGACAACTATTTTTTTAGAAAGTGCATATTTCAATCCTGTTTCTGTTCGTAAAACAGCAAAACGTCATGCATTAAATACAGACGCATCTTTCCGTTTTGAAAGAGGTATAGATATTAATTTAACAAAATATGCTTTAAAAAGAGCAGCTTTATTAATAGAAGAGTATGCTGGAGGAAAAATGTCATCAGATATTTTAGATTTTTATCCAGAGAAAGTTGAAGATTTTGAGGTGTTTTTATCTTTTGAGAATGCTAATAAGTTGATTGGTCAAGAAATACCAAGAGAAACTATTAAAAAGATTTTAGCTTCTTTAGAAATTAAAATTAATAGTGTTACCGAAGCAGGTTTAGGTTTAGTCGTTCCATCATATAGAGTAGATGTTCAGCGTGAATCTGATATTATTGAAGAAATTTTAAGAGTTTATGGACATAATAATATTGAATTTTCTCATAAATTAAATACTTCAATTTCTTTTGATAATGATAAGGAAGTAAAAGTAGAAAATATTGTAGCAAACCAGTTAACATCGTTAGGGTTTAACGAAACAATGGCTAACTCTTTAACAAAAGCAGATTATATTGAGTTATCAAGTAACTTAAATGAAGCTCACAATGTAGAGATGTTAAATCCATTAAGTAACGATTTAAAAGTAATGCGTCAATCGCTTTTATTTAGTGGGTTAGAAAGTGTTGCTTATAATATTAATAGAAAACAAAATTCATTAAAATTTTATGAATTTGGTAAAACATATCATAAATATGAAAGCGGATATCAAGAAGATAAACATTTAACATTATTTGTTACAGGAAGTAAAACTAAAGATAGTTGGAAGTTACAAAATCAGACTTCGGATTTCTTTTATCTAAAAGGTGTAGTAACAACTTTGTTAAGTCGTTTAGGGTTAAATAAATTAAAAACAACACCTGTTAAATCTGATATATTTTCAGAAGGAGTTTCTTTGAGTTTAGGAAAAATAAAATTAGTTGATTTTGGAGTTGTTAAAAGAGCGGTTTTAAAAGAATTTTCAATTAAACAAGAAGTGTTATTTGCTGATTTTAATTGGGATAGTATTTTAACTTTAGTAGGTAATAAGAAAATGAAAGTTACTACCTTACCTAAATTTCCTGAAGTAAAACGTGATTTAGCTTTGTTATTAGATAATAAAATAGAGTTCAAAGAAATTTACAATTTAGCTTTTCAGTCAGAAAGAAAGTTGTTAAAAGAAGTAGATTTATTTGATGTATATGAAGGAGATAAATTACCAGAAGGTAAAAAATCGTATGCTATAAGTTTTGTTATTCAAGATGAAAATAAAACCTTAGCAGATAAGCAAATAGATAAAATAATGCAAAAATTACAGCTAACATTCGAAAAGAACTTAGATGCTGTTTTAAGATAATTCAGAGGCTCCAATTATATTGGAGCTTTTTTTATATTTCATAACTATGTACAAATTAATTATTCGCCCAATATTTTTTCTTTTCGATCCAGAGAAGATTCATCATTTTACTTTTGCATTAGTAAAAACATTATCTAAAATACCATTTATTTCTTCTATTTTTAGAAGTATGTATCAAGTAAATGATAAAAAATTAGAACGTAATTTATTCGGATTAACATTTAAAAATCCTGTAGGTTTAGCAGCGGGTTTTGATAAAAACGCAGTGCTATATAATGAATTGGCAAATTTCGGATTTGGTTTTGTAGAAATAGGAACTGTAACTCCGAAAGGGCAAGCTGGTAATCCGAAGAAAAGATTATTTCGCCTTAAAGATGATAAAGGAATTATCAACAGAATGGGATTTAATAATGAAGGATTAGCAATTGCTATAGAGCAATTAAAAAAGAACAAGGGAAAGATAATTATTGGAGGAAACATAGGTAAAAACACTAATACAACTCCTGATAATTATACTAAAGATTATGTAGAATGTTTTAAAGGATTACATCCGTACGTAGATTATTTTGTGTTGAATGTAAGTTGCCCTAATGTTGGTAGTCATGCAAAATTAGATGATGTTGCTTATTTGAAAGAACTAATAACAGAAGTTCAGCAATTAAATAATAAAGAAAAAGTACAAAAACCAATTTTATTAAAAATTGCTCCAGATTTAAACAATCAACAATTAGATGAAATTATTGAGTTAGTAGCTGAAACTAAAATAGATGGAGTTATTGCTTCAAATACATCAGTTAACAGAGAAGGTTTAAAGGTTTCTGAAGAACGTTTAAAAGAAATTGGGAATGGAGGTTTAAGTGGTCAACCAGTTAAAGAAAGAAGCACAAGAGTTATTAAATACTTAGCTGATAATTCTAACAAAGCTTTTCCAATTATTGGAGTAGGAGGTATAGATTCTGAAAAAGATGCCCTTGATAAGTTAAATGCTGGAGCTGATTTAGTTCAAATTTACACTGGTTTTATCTATGAAGGACCAAGCTTGGTAAAAAGAATCAATAAGGCTATTTTAGCTGAAATTTAATTTATGCTAGAAACCCTTATTTCTTTTGTGTTAGCAACTGCTACTTTGGCATTTTCTCCAGGTCCAGATAATATTTTTGTATTAACACAAAGTATTGTAAATGGTGAAAAATATGGTTTAGCAACTGTTGCTGGTTTAATGACAGGTTGTATAATACATACAACTTTAGTTGCGTTTGGGGTTTCGGAGGTGATAAATCAGAACCCGAAATTGTTTTTTGTAATAAAGCTATTAGGAGCTATTTATTTATTGTATTTAGCGTATCAAGTATATAAAAGTGATGGTGAAATTGCTTTTTCAACTGAAAATGTAGAAAAGAAATCAATTTTCGAATTGTTTAAAAAAGGTTTTTGGATGAATGTTTTGAATCCTAAAGTAACCATTTTCTTTTTAGCTTTTTTTCCTCAATTCTTATTTTCAGAAACAGTATCAACTGTTATTCAATTCTATGTTTTAGGAGCGTTATTTATATTAACTTCATTTATAATATTTTCTACAATTGCTTTTTTAGCAGGAACAATTTCAGAAAAATTAAAAAAAAATACTCAAATTGGTGTGTACCTTAAATGGGCACAAATAATTATTTTTATAGGTATTGCTGTATTAATATTAATATAATATTATATTTGGATAACCAAGCTTATATCATGAAGAGAATTATTTTTATTTTTTTACTATTTAACAGTGTATTTCTATTTTCACAAAGCATGAAATTGCCTAAAGGATGGAGTTTAATTTCTCTTAAAGGAAAACCAGCTTATATTAATTTAGTTACTGGTAAAGTAACTAGAGAATTACCAGTAAAAGTTAAAAAAGTAGAAATAGTAGATAAAAACGATGATGAAGATGACGAAGTTTTTGACCCTACAATAACACATAAAGTTTTAAAAGGAGAAACCGTAAAATCGATAGCCAAAAAATACGACTTATCTGTAGCTGATTTACATCAGTTAAATAACTCAAAAGTCATTAAAAACCTAGTTGTAGGCAAAAACATTATTATTGGTTATGCTCATAATGTAGAAGAAAAAAAGAGTTTTTTAAAAGGTGATATCAGTGTGTTAAAACACGACCATTAAAAATTTACCAGTTTTTCCTTAATAATAAGTTTTCTATATGCGCATAATGATGCTCACAATGCCACGCATAAATACCTATATTTTCTTTTAACCTGACTTCTTCATTTCCATTAGGATGAATAAATTTTTTATTTAATTGCTCATTATTTAAGCCTTTTAAAAAATAAATCCATTTTGTATGCAGCGCTTTTAAAGAGTTTAAAGATAGTTTAATTGGAGCGGATTTAGAGTCAAATAATTCTGCCCAACGTTCTTCATAATAAGCTTTAATGGTAGGTTTGTCTTCTGTTAAAGCCCATTTAAAACGAGTGTATGAATTATGATGACTATCAGCACAATGATGTACAACTTGTCTTATAGTCCAGCCACCTTCCCTATATGGAGTATCTAGTTGCTCGTTAGATAAATTTTTAACTAAGTTTTCTAATTTTATAGGAAAGTGATCTAAAATAGATATCCATTCTTTAATATTATTTGATGAAATGTTTTTAGGAATGTTTGGTTTTCCGATTGGATATTTTAAATTTTCCATAACTGTTTTATTTCTTAGTTAACTTTTTTAATGCTCTTTTAGAACTTCTGTTTTCCGGGTTTATAGCTAATGCCTTTTTGTAGTATGTTATTGCATTAAGAGTATCTTTCATTTTTAAATATGCATCACCAGTACTGTCGTATGTATTTGAACTTTTTGGATATAATTCGCTATTTATTTTAAAAACATTTATAGCTTTTTCAAATTTATTTTTAGATAAATAACTATAACCTAACCTATTTAAGTTTCGTTGTTTTATAACAGGATTTAAACTATCTTTTACTTTAATATTTTTATAACCTTTTAAAGCAGCTTCGAAATTATTTTCAGCTAAATACTCACTAGGTGTTTTTTCACCAGTTTTTAATTTATTAAAAACATATTTTTTACCATTATGCTCTCTTTTTTCAGCAAGTTTGATGTAATTTTTAGAAGTGTTAAAAATTAGTTTTTCATTTAATTCACGAACATAAAATGTACTGTCATTAACTTTTAAAGGCTCTAAGTTTTGCTTCCTCCAATTTAAAAGTAGTTTCCCATTGTTAAATTTTATTTCAATTACTTCATCAGCATTAAAAAAATAGCGACCTGAAGTTTTTTTGATAAAAGTTTCAGAGTTATTTTTAGAAGTACAACTAATAATTAATAATAGAATAGTAATAAATAGTAATTTAGTTTTCATTTTTAGTTAGCTTTTTGTGAAAATATAATAATATGACGATTGTACGAATAAATAGTTACACTTAACTACAAAATTTACTTGGCATAAGAATTGACTTATAAAAGTATATAAAAAGATGTTTTGTTTTTACATCTTTGTTAAACAGTTAGTTACGGTTTTAGTAGTGCTTTTTTTATACTTAGAAGTAATAAATAAATGTCACTATGACAGATACATAAGATATGAGTAAATCAAAAATAATACATTTAGACAATTTGTCGCTTCAAGATGCTTTTAATGAGAATTCTGAGTTAATTCCATTATTAACACCAGAAGATGAAGAAAATATGAATAAAGAGGAGGTTCCTTCCGAGCTTCCTATTTTACCTTTAAGAAATACAGTGTTATTTCCAGGGGTTGTAATACCTATTACTGCAGGTAGAGATAAATCTATTCAGCTGATAAAAGACGCTAATAAAGGAGATAAAGTAATTGGTGTTGTTTCTCAAAAGAACAGTGAAATTGAAGACCCTGGTTCAGATGATATCCATAAAACAGGTGTGGTAGCTCAGATCTTAAGAGTCTTAAAAATGCCTGATGGTAATACAACGGTTATTATTCAAGGTAAAAAACGATTTGATATAAATGAAGTTACTCAAACTGAACCTTATTTAAAAGCAAATGTACAAGAAGCTATTGACGAGAGAGAGATTGATGACCAAAAAGAGTTTGATGCAATTATAGAATCTATTAAAGATTTAGCATTAGAGGTAATTAAAGAAAATCCGATGTTACCTTCTGAAGCTTCTTTTGCAATTAAAAACATACAATCTAATTCATTTTTGGTGAACTTTATTTCATCAAATATGGAGTTAAGTGTAGCTCAAAAGCAAGTTTTATTAGAAAAAGATAACTTGAAAGAGCGTGCACTCTTAACTCTAAAGAATTTAGATAAAGAGTTACAAAAATTACAATTACGTAATGATATTCAGTCTAAAACACGTTCTGATTTAGATCAACAACAACGTGAATATTATTTAAATCAGCAATTAAAAACTATTCAAGACGAATTAGGTGGAGTTTCTCATGATCAGGAATTAGATGAAATGAGAAAAAAATCTAAAGCAAAAAAATGGAATAAGAATGTAGCTGAAACATTTGAGAAGGAAATCAATCGTTTAAAGCGAATGAATCCTCAAATGGCAGAATATGGTGTGCAACGTAATTATTTAGAGTTAATGCTAGAATTACCTTGGGGAGAGTATTCTGAGGACAAGTTCGACTTAAAAATAGCTCAAACAATATTAGATAGAGATCATTTTGGGTTAGAAAAAGTAAAAGAACGTATAATAGAACATTTAGCTGTTTTAAAATTACGTGGAGATATGAAATCTCCTATAATCTGTTTATATGGACCTCCAGGAGTAGGTAAAACATCATTAGGTAAGTCTGTTGCTGAGGCTTTAGGGCGTAAATACGTGCGAATGTCTTTAGGTGGTTTACGTGATGAAGCAGAGATTAGAGGACATCGTAAAACGTATATTGGAGCAATGCCTGGGCGTTTAATTCAGAATATTAAAAAATCTGGTACATCAAACCCTGTGTTTGTTTTAGATGAAATTGATAAGTTAAGTCAAAGTCATCAAGGAGATCCTTCTTCTGCAATGCTAGAAGTATTAGATCCTGAGCAAAACGCTGAGTTTTATGATAATTATTTAGAAGTAGGATATGACCTTTCTAAAGTATTATTTATTGCAACAGCTAATAATTTAGGACAGATACCTTGGGCGCTTCGTGATCGTATGGAATTGATAAACGTTACAGGTTATACTATTGAAGAAAAAGTAGAGATTGCAAAGAAATATTTATTTCCAAAGCAATTAAAAGAGCATGGTTTAACAACTGAGCATTTAACTGTTGCTAAAAAACAAATAGAAAAAATAGTTGAAGGTTATACTCGTGAATCTGGAGTTCGTGGTTTAGAAAAACAAGTAGCTAAAGTTGTACGTTTTGCAGCAAAATCTATAGCAATGGAAGAGGAGTACAATGTTCTTTTAACAAATGAAGATATTGAAACAATTTTAGGGTCTGCACGTTTAGAACGTGATAAGTATGAGAATAATGATGTTGCTGGTGTTGTAACTGGTTTAGCTTGGACAAGTGTTGGAGGAGATATCTTATTTATTGAATCTATTTTGTCAAAAGGTAAAGGAGCTCTTTCTATAACAGGTAATTTAGGTAAGGTGATGAAAGAATCATCTACTATTGCAATGAAATACATTAAATCTAATGCTGAAGAATTTGGAATTAATCCGGAAGTAATAGAAAAGTATGATGTTCATATTCACGTACCAGAAGGAGCTACTCCAAAAGATGGACCAAGTGCTGGTATTACAATGTTAACTTCATTAGTATCTGTATTTACTCAGCGTAAAGTAAAAAACAAACTAGCTATGACTGGTGAAATTACTTTAAGAGGAAAAGTATTACCAGTAGGAGGGATTAAAGAAAAAATATTAGCAGCAAAACGAGCTAATATTAAAGAAATAATTTTATGTAATGATAATAAAAAAGATATCCTTGAAATTAAAGAGAGTTATTTAAAAGGGATGAAATTCCATTATGTTACAGAAATGAGTGAAGTAATTGATATAGCTCTTACTAAACAAAAAGTAAAGAATGCTAAAAAGTTAGTGTAAAGAATTATTAGCTTTTTATTATAAAAAAGAAACAGCAAGTTAATTTAAATTAACTTGCTGTTTTAGATTGTATATTATCTTATTTGACACTATCCTAAAATCTGTGTAAGTAAAAACTCAGTCAGGGTTAGATTAT
>CAZCHR010000084.1:0-10814 GCA_964498665.1 uncultured Tenacibaculum sp.
TAACTTTAGAGTAAATTATCATAGATGGATTTTTAGATTAACAAATTAAAATTCAACACTTTAATTTACTGAAAACCTATCTTTTTTACTACTATATTTTATCTAAATATTAATCGAACTCAGGTTTCTTGAATCAGAAATATAAACTTCGTCAAATAAATTATTTATATTACCTCTAAAAAGTAATGACGACTTTTCATTTAAATTCCATTTATAAGATAATCCCAAATCAAATAAGTCATAGTCAGGTAACTCAATAGCTCCTGTATTATTAGTATTAGGTACAAAATTAGAATATAAATTAGCAAAATAATTCCAATCTGCATCTACTTTAAATCCGTCTAAAAACTTGTATGAAGTACCTAAACCAAAAGTTGTTTGAGCTGCATCTCCTACTTTAAAACCTTCAATATTTATTGTTGTTGGTAAATTTAATGTTGAATTTACTACATTTAAATCTTCATCAAAAGCAGTAATTGTTCCTCCTTTACCATAATTCCAATTTCCAAAAGAAGCATATCCTTTTACTTGTAAATCTGTAATAGGTCTATAAGTAAAATCAACTTCAATTCCTTGGTGTATTTGAGTAATATTTTTAAATAAATAAGAAGTTAACGAACGTATTGTTCTATTATAAAAAGTATTTCTAAACACTCTATTTTTCCAAACTGTTGAATATAAATTTACATTTGCAGCAAACTTTTCTCCTCTATATGCATAACCAAACTCTAATCCTGAAATTTCTTCATTCATAGTTCCTGGGTCTATATCATTTCTAAAGTTTAAATAAATATTATCATGAAAAGGTTGACGTGAATATTGCCCTATATTCATAAAGAAATTATTTTTCTCATCAAATTTAAAATTCATTCCCCCTTTAACATTGTAACCTAAATTATTAACCTCCTTAGATTTAACGTCTTTTTTGATCTGAATAATTGTTATAATCGTTTCTTACATGGTTTTGAGTAGAAACTGCTCCTTGAACGTAAGCAGACATGTTCTCATTTTTAAATTCAAATTGAGTAAATCCACCAATGTATTTAATAGTTTCGTCATAATCCCAATTATATCTTTGATTTCTCTCCCCATTAGGATTAAATAATGCCGACCATGGATTAGCTTTGAAAGTTTTAGTAACAGTGTAGTCTCCTAAAAAATTTGACCGTCTTTTAACACCTTCAAACCCCATAAAATCAGTAAATTGTCTAAAATGCTCTCCAGTATAATGTCTTCCATCAAAACCTATGTTCCAAGACCAATTATCATTTAACTCTAAATTATAGTTTGATACAATACCATACCATTGATGATTATTAACAGAAGCTCTAATAGCATATCCTGTTCTATCTAAAATAGGACCATTAGCTGCATTTAAAGTTCTAATTGCACCCCAATCAATCAAACCTTGGTTTTCTCCAGAAGCAACGTACTTATTAGACACTCTTCCGTATCCTCCAGTTCCTCCTCCACGTCCCCAAGACCCATATAAAACAGTAGATAGAGACGAGACATCATTAATTTTCCAATCCCAATTTAAATTTGCTACTGGTTTATGATAAAAATTCCTTCTTTCTGTTTTATATCTTCCATTATCATACCCCCAATTATCATTAAATTTCCTACCAAACTGTAAGTATTCACTAATCGGTTTTGCGAAATTATTATCATGCCATTGTGGTGCACCAGTAATTAAAAAGTTTAAATTGTGATTATCATTAATCCTATATCCTAATGAAATAAAGTAATTTTGTCCTTGACCTCTAGTACCATCGTTATATCCATCACCTTGCCAATGCGTAAATAATGCCGTAACTCCCCAAGGAGAATCTTCACTTTTACCAGTTGAATAACCTACTGTACCTTTATAATAGGCATCATTTCCTACTAAAGTTTTAGCAAAACCACCTTCTCTTTTATCTGTAGACTTTGTAACAATATTTACAGTTCCTCCTACAGAAGAAATAGCTAATTTAGAAGACCCTAAACCTCTTTGAATTTGAACTGCATTCGCAACATCCATAACTCCTGACCAATTAGACCAATACATCTTACCATCTTCCATTCCATTAATTGGTTGACCATTTAATAAATAAGCTGTGTTAACTTGTTCAAAACCTCTAACCGCTATTCTAGAATCACCGAATCCTCCAGATTGACCTGCAACATAAACAGAAGGAGTATTTACAAGAGTCATTGTTACATCTTGTGTTCCAATCTTTTTTTGAATTTCTGCTGCTTTAATAGTAGAAACAGCAATAGGTGTTTGTCTATCTTTTACTAAATCTACAACTCCACTACCAACAATAACAACTTCATCTAAAACATTAGAAGATTCTAATTTAATTGTACCCAAGTTAGTATTTTGTGAAGTAAAAACAGCTTCTTTATTATTATAACCTACAAAAGAAACTGTAACAACTCCTGTATTTGATTTTGCGGTTAACATGAATTTACCCTCAAAATCTGTTGATGTACCGTTTGTAGCTCCTTTAACTACAACATTAGCTCCTGGTAATGGCTCACCCATTTCGTCAACTACAACACCAGTAAGTTTAGTTTGCCCTAAAACTGTAGCTGTTACAAAGAACAAAGCTACAAGTAAAACATTTTTAAAATTTCTCATTTTTTTATTTAATTGTTATTAAATGCGGGGCAAAGGTCTTGGTTTTATACTTTGTTAATATTAACTTAATTTTTACAGTGAATTAACAAAAATATACAATGTAAATATTGATTTTTAATTACTTAACTTTTCCATGGCTAATTCCTTACCTAACTCAACACCAAACTGATCATATGAATATATATTCCAGATAATACCTTGTGTAAATATTTTATGCTCATACATAGAAATTAACATCCCTAATGTTTTTGGTGTTAATTTTTCAAACAGAACTGAATTACTAACACGGTTTCCTTTAAATAATTTATATGGAAGCAATCTATTTATATCTTCTTTTTGATTATTTAATTTTAATTCTAAATGTACATCTTCCCTTGTTTTACCAAAAGCAAGAGCTTCCATTTGAGCATAATAATTTGCCATTAATTTTTCATGGTGGTCAACTAAACCATATAAAGATTCTTTATAACCAATAAAATCTGATGGAATTAATTTAGTTCCTTGATGTACCAACTGCATAAAAGCATGTTGCATATTAACCCCTGTACTACCCCAGATAATTGTACCTGTTTGATAATCTATCTCTTTACCGTTTCTATCTACTCCTTTGCCATTACTTTCCATTACTGACTGTTGCAAATATGATGGTAGCTTTGACAAATATTGGCTATACGGTAAAACAAGTTCTGTCTCAGAATTAAAAAAATTATTATACCAAATACTTAACAAAGCCAAAATAACAGGAATGTTATTATTGAAATCAGCAGTTTTAAAATGTGTATCTATTTCATAGGCACCATCTAATAACTCTTTAAAATTATCAAATCCTATTGATAAACTAATTGATAGACCTACTGATGACCATAATGAAAATCTACCACCAACCCAATTCCACATTGGGAAAATGTTTTTTTTATCAATTCCAAAATTTAAAACTTTATCTATATTAGAAGATACTGCTACAAAATGCTTTGACACATCAAAAACCGTAGCTGAGTTTAAAAACCAGTCTCTTATCGTATTTGCATTCGTTAAAGTTTCTTGAGTTGTGAATGTTTTTGACACTATTATAAATAAAGTAGTTTCTGGATTAAGATTTTTTAATACTTCTGAAACATGATCTCCATCTACATTAGATATAAAATGAGTATTTAATTTGTTTTTATAGAACTTTAAAGCTTCTACAACCATATCAGGTCCAAGATCTGATCCTCCTACACCAATATTAACAATATCTGTAATTGGTTTACCTGTAAAGCCTTTCCATTTCCCTGAAATAATTTTATTACTAAAAGACTTAACTTTTCTCAAGCCAGATTTTATTTGTGGTTTTACATCTTTACCATTTACAAAAATAGAATCTTCTATTCTGCTTCTTAAAGCTGTATGTAAAACCGATCTATCTTCAATTTCATTAATTTTATCTCCAGTAAAATATTTATTAATTGCATCTTTTAAATCAACTTCGTTAGCTAATTCTATTAATAAATCAATCGTTTTCTGATTTATTAAGTTTTTAGAATAGTCTAATTCTAATCCTGAATATTCAATTGAAAAACCCTCTTTTCTATGCTTATTATTTAGAAATAAATCTCTTAAATCAAAACACTTAGCTTCATTAAAATGGTCGTTTAATTTTTTCCAAGCTTCGGTTGTAGTTGGATTAATATTTTTTAAAGGCATAATTTAATGTGTAGCTAATATTTCTTTTTCTAAACTCTTAGTAAAAACTTTCTTTTTAACAAAGTTTATGGTATCCAATTGTTTTTTTAAAGGCTTTATAAATTTAAAAAAAACTGGTTTCATCTTAGGATCTAAAGGTTCTGCAGAAGGTAATTTTTCTTTAAAAGGATCAACCTGTCTTCCGTTTTTCCAAAATCGATAACACACATGATTTCCTGAACTACTACCTGTTGAACCAACATAACCTATAATATCCCCTTGCTTTACATAATCTCCTACTTTTGATTTTCTTCTTTTCATATGGAAATATTTTGTAGTAAAAGTACTATTATGTTTAACTGTTACATAGTTTCCATTACCTCGGTTCCTTGTCGATTCTGTAACTGTTCCGCTTGCAGTTGTCATGATTGGTGTTCCGTTTGGGGCTGCAAAATCTGTTCCTCTATGCGCTTTAACTCTATAACCATAATGAGCTATTCTTCTCTTTAAATTATATCGAGATGATATTCTATACTGAAACTTTATAGGAGATTTTAAAAATGCTCTACGGAGCATATTTCCTTTTTCATCATAATATTCAGGAATTCTTCTTATTGTATCACCTATGAATTTATATGCTTGTAGTTCTTCTCCTCCATGATTAAAAATAGCTGCTTTCACTTCTCCATAACCAACAAATGTAGTATCATTTATAAATTTTTCTTCGAAGATAAATTTAAACCTATCACCTTTTTGAAGTCTATAAAAGTCTAATGTCCAAGCATAAATATCAGCAATTGTATTTGTTAAACTCGGTTTCAACCCTAAACTATCCATTGTTACTGATAGACTTGAGTAAATTTCTCCAGCTATTTCTTTTTCAACTACTTTAACTTTTTTCTTAACTTTATAAGCTGAGATTATTGAATCTTTAAAGTTGATTATAGTTGCATCGACTTTATTTTGTTTATAAATAAAAACTTGTGCTTTTTCTATTGAATCTTTTGATGCTAAAATGGTATATGGTTTACCAGATCGAACACGTCTTACATCAAAAGTATCTTTAATTTTTGTAGCAATCTCATTAATTTTCGGATACATTATGTGGTGTCGATCTAAAATCTCACCAAAACTCTCACCACTTTTAATCGTATCATTGACAACCTTAAAATCATCTAAATTATATCCAAACAAAAAAACAGGTTTCGGTTTTTCAATTTCAACAGGTAAAGTGATAGTTTTTTTTTCTTCTTTACAAGAAATTATAGCACATAAAATAAGAATAAGGAAAATATATTTTTTCAAAGAAAGCTGTTTTAAAATTGAGCATGTTTGCAAAAATACAAATAAAAATTATTGTTCTTAACACTTTAACAATATGTAAACAACTTAATTTTACTAGTTATCAAATACAATCTCAAAAGAATTTGCCAGACCTTTATAAGCATCTAATTCCGCTCGAAGCGACCCCATTGATAAGGATGCTTTCATCATAATTGGTATTTTATTATCATCTGCAGTAATCCAAATTGTAACACTTTCTTTCTCCTTAAAAACTCTTCCAGCCTGCACAATTGGTCTAAATTTTTTTGTTTTAACTTTTCCGAATCTCGTATTTAATAATTCATCTCCTAAAAAACGTAATTTAAATGGGTAGGTTTTATTATCAAAAAACATATCTACACTTATTTCTTCACCTTTTTTCATGTTTTTGGTATCATAACTTCTTAAGAAATAAAATGTTGAAATCATATCTTGAGGTCCGCTTACAGAAATAAGCGTATCCTTTTTACTACGAAAATCTTGAACAAAAGCAGTGTTTTTTTCTTGGTTAAAAGTTATTTGTTTATTTTTTTTATAACCGCCTTCGTTGATTTTTCTTTTAAATAAATATGGTTTTCCTGTTTCTACATCAAAATAAGATTGATAATCATCTTTAACCTTAAAAAACCATTTAATCATCCCTGTAGTCCAACCCTTACCAGTTGCATGAAAGACTTTTTTACCATTTAAATTTTCTTCTTTTAAAGATAAAGTTGCATTACCTGCCTTTAAAAAACCACTATAGCTCATTTTAAATCTAAGCCATTCCCCATCTTTAAATGCTTGAGGCTTCTCTTGTCCAAAAGAAATTAATGTAAAAAATAGTATTGTTATAAAAAGTGTTTTTTTCTTCATGATTTTTCAACTTATAGCTAAAGTTAGACAATTATTGTTCCAAAATAATAAAAAGCTGCTTGATTTAGTAATCAAACAGCTTTTTATTTATTATATATTACAAATTAAAACGTTCCCCAATTTTTTAACTCATCCTCACTCCATAAGTAAGGGAAAAATATTCTACGTTGATATTTTGGATGCATATACTTTCGCCAATTACTTCCTCCTGTAGCTTCTAAATCTTTATCTCCACCACCTAAATATTTACCCGCAGCATTGTAATGAGCCATAACCCATTTTACGTTTACTGTATAATCGTAATGACGCATTGCTTTTATTAATTCAGGATTTTTTTGAACATCATCTGGTAATTCTTGAAATTTCTTAGATAAATTACATTCATTATAATCTTCCATAAAATCGATGAATTCACCCATATACTTTTCTTCAAACAATTTTATTAAAATTGATTTTTGTCCTGTTTTATGGTTTTTACCAGCTGCTTGCCAATACAAATGTTCGAATGCGTTTTTAAAAGATGAATTTCTATCAATAGTATCTCTATAACGAGCATCAATTAAATTAATAAGTTCTGTAGAAGCAAATTCAATTTTTCTGTATTGTGCGCTTTGAAATCCACTTGCAGGTGCTAAAGTATTTCTAAATTTTAAATACTGCTCAACATCCATTCCGTCTTGCATAACAGTAAATGAATTACATAACATATCAAAATAACGACTGATACGCATTAAATGTTTCGAAAATTTATCAGCAGAAACCACTTCTTTTGAAAGAGAAATTTGATCAATTTCCCACAAAATCATTTTAAATAACAATTCATTTACTTGATGATACATGATAAAAATCATTTCATCTTTCTCTGTTGTTCTAGGAATTTGCAATCCTAATAAGGCGTCTGTTTGAATGTAATCCCAATAGGTTATTGGCGTACTATGTAGTAAACCTTCTAACATTGTTTCTAAAGGTACACCTAATTTTTCGTATTTATTTTCTATTGCTTTTAAAAGCTCGTCTTTATTCATTCTCTTTAGAATAGAGAAAAGAGAACATAGAAAAGAGACTATTCTCTCTTCTTTATTCTCTTTTCTAGTTTCTTATTTTATAATGTTCCTCTTTTCTCTTGCTCTCTTTCGATTGACTCAAATAAAGCTTTAAAATTTCCTGCTCCAAAACCACGAGCTCCCATTCTTTGAATTATTTCGAAAAATAACGTTGGTCTATCTTCTACAGGTTTTGTGAAAATTTGTAATAAATATCCTTCTTCATCAGCATCAATCATAATACCTAAACCTTTAAGTTTTTCGATATCTTCTCTTAATTCGTGATCAAATTCTTCTAAACGTCCAGGAACTGCCTTATAATATTCTTCTGGTGGCGTTGATAAAAACTCTACTCCGTTTGCTCTTAATTGAGATACTGTCTTTAATATATCATCTGTTGCAACTGCAATATGTTGAACTCCTGCACCTTCATAAAAATCTAAATACTCTTCAATTTGAGAACGTTTTGCAGCTTTTGCTGGTTCGTTTATTGGAAATTTAATTCTACCATTTCCGTTAGACATTACTTTACTCATTAATGCTGAGTATTCTGTATGAATTTGCTTATCGTCAAACGACAAGAAGTTTTCAAACCCCATAACATCTTCGTACCATTTTACCCAAACATCCATCTGATTCCAACCAACATTACCAACCATATGGTCTATATATTTTAAACCCGCTGCTGGTGGATTGTAATCTGACTCCCATTTTTCGAAACCTGGTAAAAATGCTCCGTTGTAATTTTTACGCTCTACAAACATATGCACAGTTTCCCCGTACGTATAGATTCCTGCTCTTACAACCTCTCCGTGCTCATCTTTTTCAACGGTAGGTTCCATATAAGATTTTGCTCCACGAGAAGTAGTCTCTTTATAAGCTTGTCTTGCGTCTTCTACCCAAAGTGCAACTATTTTAACTCCATCACCATGTTTTACAATATGATCGTTTATTGGAGATTTACTATTAAGTGGAGTCGTTAACATCAACTTGATTTTATCTTGTGTTAAGACATAACTCACAGAATCTGTTGCTCCAGTTTCTAATCCACGATATGCGTGCGATTGAAATCCGAATGCAGTTTTGTAAAAGTGTGCTGCTTGTTTTGCGTTACCTACGTAAAACTCAACGTAATCTGTTCCTAAAAGAGGTAAGAAGTCTTGAGCTCCTTCAAATATTTTTTCTAAACCGTAGTTTACTGATTTTATTTCTTTTTTACTCATCTTAATCTATATAGAAGAAAGAAAGAGAAGCAAGAAAAAAGACTTTTAAAGTTTGTTTTGAAAACCCATTGTCATTTTTTGAAATTCTTGAATCTTTAATTCAATCTTTGTTAATTGTTCTTTTGTTATATACTTTCTTTTGAATGCGATTATTAATTGTGTTTCTAGTTCGAATGATGAACCAAGAGAAATATCAATAAAATGAGAAAAAGATTTATCCGTTCTTGATGATCCTTCAGCAATATTACTTGGTATTGAAATAGAGCATCGGTTAAGCTGAGAGGTTAATCCAAATTTTTCTTCATTCGGAAAATCACTTGTAATTTTAAAAACATCATCTACAATTTCAAATTTTAAGATTTTTGTAGTTATGCCTTTTCATACTATCTTGTCTCTTTTCTAGTCTCTCTTTTCTAAAATTCTACTCTAACCAAGATTTATAATAATCTTCGTCCGCAATTTTCATTGCTTCTTCTGTTACTTGTAATGGCTTAAAGGTATCTACCATTACCGCTAACTCCTCTGTTTCTGTATGACCAATACTTCTTTCAGTTGCTCCTGGATGTGGACCATGAGGAATACCCGCTGGATGTAATGATATATGACCTTGATCGATATCATTTCTACTCATAAAATCACCATCTACATAATATAAAACCTCATCTGAATCTATATTACTATGATTATATGGTGCTGGAATAGAATTTGGGTGATAATCATACAAACGCGGAACAAAACTACAAATAACAAATGCATTTGTTTCAAATGTTTGGTGTACTGGTGGTGGTTGATGAATACGACCAGTTATTGGTTCGAAATCATGAATAGAAAAAGCATACGGAAAATTATATCCGTCGTAACCAACCACATCAAAAGGATGTGAAGCATATACCATTTCTATAATCTCTCCTTGTTTTTTTACTTTGATTAAAAAATCTCCTAATTCGTTATATGTTTCTAACTCTTGAGGTCTACGTAAATCACGTTCACAAAAAGGTGAATGTTCTAATAACTGACCAAACCAGTTTCTATAGCGTTTTGGAGTATATACAGGTGAATATGATTCAACAATAAATAATCTGTTATTTTCATCATCGAAATCTAATTTATAGATAATTCCACGTGGAATTACTAAATAATCTCCATATTTAAAATCGATATTTCCGAGATGTGTTCTTAATTTACCAGTTCCTTTATGGATAAAAATTACTTCATCAGCATCTGTGTTTTTATAAAAATAATCTTTAGTAGATTCTTTTGGTGCAGAAAGAATAATGTTACAATCTGAATTAGTAAGTACTACTTTTCTACTTTCTAAATAATCGTTTTCTGGTGGTACTTGAAACCCTCGAAAACGATATGATTGAATGTTATTTGCTTTCGCAATTTTTGGTGCTACAGAATATTGTTTACGAATTTCTTTGACCATTGTTGGTCTATGTTCGTGATATGAGTTGGTCGACATTCCGTCGAAACCAATCGTACCAAACAATTGTTCGTAATATAAACTACCGTCTTTTTTACGAAATTGTGTGTGTCTTTTAGGAGGTATTTCTCCTAATTTATGATAAAAAGGCATACGTTATTTTTTAATAAATACATTTAATAATGTAACATAGAGTATTTGTTACATTTTAAAAATTAATTAGCATCTGTACTAAACAATTATTCAGGTTTCCGTTTTATCAAAAATTTTAAGTGCGACAATAAATCTAACCAGTACATTTTTAAAACTTTAGTTGTATGTACCACAAATATACAGAATATTAGTCTGATTGATTAAATCAATAATTCATTCTCAAGTAAAAAATTTATTTAAAATTAATCTAAATAAACTTTGAGTTTAAATTATCCTGAAATACCTTTGCGAACTATTTTAATTATTATTCAATCTAAATAAAAATAATGAAACATTTATTAAGCATACTTTTATTCGTATTAGTTACAATAAGTATGACTGCACAAAACAAAGAAATTAAAGGAGAAGTAGTAGACAATGCAAACACACCAATTATTGGCGCAAATGTATTTATTAACCTGAGTTCGATTAATAAAAAGAGAGTTGATTAGTTTTAATCGTTT
>CAZCHR010000085.1:0-10635 GCA_964498665.1 uncultured Tenacibaculum sp.
ATACACACGAAGGTGGAACACATTTATCTGGTTTCCGTCGTGGATTAACACATACTTTAAAAAAGTATGCTGACGAATCTGGTTTACTTAAAAATGTAAAGTTTGATATTGCCGGTGATGATTTCCGTGAAGGATTAACAGCAATTGTTTCTGTAAAAGTTGCAGAACCTCAATTTGAAGGACAAACAAAAACTAAATTAGGAAACCGTGAAGTAAGCTCTGCTGTTTCTCAAGCTGTAGCAGAAATGCTAACTGATTACTTAGAAGAAAACCCTAATGATGCTAAAACAATAGTTCAAAAAGTAATTTTAGCAGCACAAGCACGTCATGCAGCACGTAAAGCCAGAGAAATGGTACAGCGTAAAACTGTAATGAGTATTGGTGGTTTACCTGGTAAATTATCAGATTGTTCAGAGACAGATCCAGAAGCTTGTGAAATATTTTTAGTTGAGGGAGATTCGGCAGGTGGAACCGCAAAACAAGGTCGTGACCGTAATTTCCAAGCTATTCTTCCTTTAAGAGGTAAAATCTTAAATGTTGAAAAAGCAATGCAACATAAGGTTTTTGAAAATGAGGAAATCAAAAATATGTTTACTGCATTAGGTGTTTCTATCGGTACAGAAGAAGACCCTCGTGCTTTAAACTTATCTAAAATTCGTTATCATAAAGTAGTTATAATGTGTGATGCCGATGTTGATGGATCACATATTGCGACTTTAATTTTAACTTTCTTTTTCAGATATATGCGTGAAATGGTTGAGCAAGGTTATATTTACATTGCCACACCACCTTTATACTTAGTTAAAAAAGGACAAAAACGCGAATACGCTTGGGATGATAACCAACGTGATTTAATTGCTCAAAAAATGGGTGGTTCTGTTACTATTCAACGTTATAAGGGTCTTGGAGAGATGAACGCTGAACAACTTTGGGACACTACAATGAATCCTGAATTTAGAACCTTACGTCAAGTTGTTATTGATAGCGGAACTGAAGCTGATAGAGTATTCTCAATGTTAATGGGAGACGAAGTTCCACCACGTAGAGATTTCATTGAACGAAACGCAAAATATGCAAACATTGATGCATAATTTAAATATTACAAAAGCCAATCTAAACTAGATTGGCTTTTTACTTACAAATAGGTATTAACAAATTATTTATTTTTCTGTATTTTTGTATTATAACTAATACTTAATATATTAATTTTTATGAAAAAGTATATTTTAACTGTCGCAAGTGCATTTTCTTTGGCTTACAGTACAAGTGCTCAAGAAATTGAAAACCTTGTAAAAGCTGCTGATGATGCGAATAAAATAGCACAAGCATATGCTGCTCCTGCATTAGAAGGTTTAATTTAGAGTATGAATAATGGTTGGTTTCACACCGCTAAAGTTCATAAAAAATTTGGATTTGACCTTAGTATAGGTGTAAATGGTTCTTTTGTACCTTCTGAAAGAGAAACTTATAATATTTCAAATTTAGGGTTAACATCTACCATAAAAAACGCTCCCACTAGCTCTCCTACTATTTTTGGGGAGGATACAAAAGGACAAGTGACACTTGTTACTCAAGTAACTGGTCAAATTAATGGTACTGGTCCTACAGTAACAAGAAATGCAGAAATTCCTTTAGACTTACCTACTGGATTCAAAAAAGATTTACCTGCAAATGTTGTTCCTGCTCCAGCAATACAATTAACTGTTGGTTTACCCTGGAAACTTGATGCTAGTTTACGTCTAGTTCCTAAAGTTGGAGATGATGATGTAAAGGGTTCATTATTTGGTATCGGATTAAAAAAAGAAATAACAAGTATTTTAGGACCTCTTGATAAATTACCTTTACATTTATCTGTAATGGCAACTTATACAAGTATGAATGTTGATTCTAAAATTGAAGATTCTAATGAAGCTGATTTCACGATTAGAAATGCTAGATCTGAATTTCGTTTAAACGCATACTCTGTTCAAGCATTAGCCTCTATAAACTTTCCTATTATTAATTTTTATGGTGCTGTAGGTTATGGTACTGGTAATGCTAAACTAAACGTATTAGGTACTTATACTACAACTTATGATGTTGTTGTTAATAATGTTCCTACTTCAGAAAGAATTACAGCAACTCTTACTGACCCTATAAAACAAGAATTTAATGCTGGTAGTATGAGAGCAACCGTTGGTACTCGTTTAAGTTTAGGTTTCTTTAAAATATTTGCTGACTATACTTTACAAGAATATAATACTGTTAACGCAGGTATTGCTTTTAGTTTTAGATAAAAACTAATTAATTATACATTAAGTAAAACCTCATTGAAATTTCAATGAGGTTTTCTTTTATATACCTAGTCAAATCGCTATTTTTGTGCATCTTAAATTAATCATCACAATTAAAAAAATATAAAATGAAAGTAACAGTTGTAGGAGCAGGTGCTGTAGGTGCAAGTTGTGCAGAGTACATTGCAATTAAAAATTTCGCCTCAGAAGTTGTATTAGTTGATATTAAAGAAGGTTTTGCTGAAGGTAAAGCTATGGATTTAATGCAAACTGCTTCTTTAAATGGTTTTGATACTAAAATTACAGGAACTACTGGAGACTATAGTAAAACTGCTGGATCTGATGTTTGTGTTATTACTTCTGGTATTGCTCGTAAACCTGGTATGTCTCGTGACGAGTTATTAGGTATTAATGCTGGTATTGTAAAAATGGTTTCTGCTAGTTTAATTGAACATTCTCCTAACACGATTATCATCGTTGTGTCTAACCCTATGGATACAATGACTTATTTAGTACATAAAACAACTGGATTACCTAAAAATAGAATTATTGGTATGGGTGGAGCTTTAGATTCTGCTCGTTTTAAATACCGTTTAGCTGAAGCATTAGAAGCGCCAATTTCTGATGTTGACGGAATGGTTATTGGTGGTCACTCAGATAAAGGAATGGTTCCTTTAACTCGTTTAGCTACTCGTAACTCTGTACCTGTATCTGAATTTTTATCAGAAGAAAGATTAGAGCAAGTAAAACAAGATACTAAAGTTGGTGGAGCTACATTAACTGGATTATTAGGAACATCTGCTTGGTATGCTCCAGGTGCTGCTGTTTCTGGAATGGTACAAGCAATTGCTTGTGATACTAAGAAAATATTCCCTTGTTCTGCTTTATTAGATGGAGAATATGGATTATCTGATTTATGTATCGGTGTACCTGTAGTATTAGGTAAAAACGGAATTGAAAAAATAGTAGATATTAATTTATCTGATGCAGAAAAAGAACATTTAACTGCATCTGCTGAAGCTGTTAAAAATAACAACTCTGCTTTAAATATATAATCAGATTTTTTTTCAAAGAATAATTAATCCTGAGTTTTACTCAGGATTTTTTTTAAGAAATTGTTAAATCTATTTTTTAATGTAAGATTTTGTAAAAAAATACGTCTTTATAAATAGAGGAACATAACTTATGTTTCTCTTTCATAGTTTTTCATAGCAATTTTCCCACTTCATTTATTTGAAGTGGGTTTATTTATTTAAACTGTTTGCTGAACTACCTCAAACAACTCGCCTCCTTCACACTTAATAGTTTTTTGCTTAAACTTTACTATTAATTGATAGTCATGTGTTGCCATTAAAATTGTTTTACCGCTTTTATGAATTTCATTCAACAGCTGCATCACTTCTAATGAAGTTTTAGGATCTAAGTTTCCTGTAGGTTCGTCAGCTAAAATTAATTCAGGATCATTTAATAAAGCTCTTGCTATTGCTACACGTTGTTGCTCTCCTCCTGATAATTCGAATGTTTTTTTGTAGTATTTTTCTTTCATACCCACCTTATCTAAAACCTCATAAATTTTATCTTTCATGTCGGTTTTATTTTTCCATCCGGTAGCTTTTAAAACAAACTCTAAATTGTCAAAAACATTTCTATCATTTAATAATTTAAAATCCTGAAACACTATTCCTAATTTTCTTCTTAAGAAAGGAATATCTTTTTCTTTGATTTTTTTCAAATCAAATCCTACAATGGTTCCTAAGCCTCTTTGTAATCTTAAATCACCATACAAAGTTTTTAACAAACTACTTTTACCACTTCCTGTTTTTCCTATCAAATAATAAAAATCTCCCTTATTTAAAGTGAAATTAATTTTCGATAAAACTAAATTATCTTGCTGATAAATATCTGCATTTTCTAGATGTAAAACAGGGCTTTGCATATGTATATTCGTTTTTACAAATCTAAAATTTTATTATGTAATTCTATAACATTTATTACTTTTGATAAAAAAATCTCCAACAAATATTAAAAAAGAACGTTATAGTTTTTAGATAAGAAAAAAATATGAAATTTAATTATTATAAAAAAGGTTGCTTTTTATTATTGTTATTAGTTTTTTCAACATCAATAATTGCTCAAAAAACAGCTATCAATTCTAATTTGAGTGCAACTTTTCATAAAGCCACTCAACTATACAATAACAAGGCTTATGCTGCTGCACAACAATTATTTGTTGAAGTTTCAAACAAAGCTAAAAATCATAAGAATTTAAAAGCAGATGCTGATTATTATGATGCTATGTCGGCAGTCAAATTAATTCAGGATAATGCTGATGAAAAAGTACTAAATTTTGTTAAAAATCATCCCTATAATAATAAAACTGAAAAGGCATTTTTAAATGTAGGTAACTATTATTTTGCAAATAGAAAAGCTGCACATGCTTTAAAATGGTATCAAAAAGTAAATGATAAGTTATTAAGTCAATCAGAAAAAAATCAGTTAAACTATAAAATGGGATATGCACTTTTAGTTTCTAATTATTTAAAAGATGCAAAATCTCGTTTTCAAACATTATTAGGTAATCCTATTTATGGTAATGATGCACGTTATTATTATGGTTATATTTCTTACAAACAAGAAAATTTTGGTGAAGCTGAAGATAATTTAAGTCAATTAGCAAACGATGCTACCTATCAAGCAAAAGCAAATTATTATATTTTAGATATTAGTTTTAAAGCTGGACGCTTTGATAAATCTGTTCAAATTGGGGAAAAGCTTTTAAAAGAATCAAAAGACAAAAAGGAAATTTCTCAAATTTCAAAAATAATTGGAGAAAGTTACTTTAATCTTAAGAAATATAAAGAAGCCATTCCTTATTTAAAAGTGTATAAAGGTAAAAAAGGAAAATGGACAAATACTGATTATTATTATTTAGGATATGCTTTTTATAAGCAAAAAGAATATGGTGAAGCAATTAATAATTTTAATAAAATTATTGGAGGTAATAACAAAGTAGCTCAAAATGCTTATTATCATTTAGGTGAATGTTATATTGAATTACAAAAAAAACCAGAAGCTTTAAATGCATTTAAAAATGCTAGTGAAATGGAATATGACACTAAAATAACTGAAAGTGCTTCACTAAACTATGCTAAATTAAGTTATGAACAAGGTAACCCTTACGAAAGTGTCCCAGATGTTTTAAAAGGATTTTTAGCTAAATATCCAACATCACCAAATGCATCTGAAATAAGTAATTTATTAATTACTTCTTATTTACATCAACAAGATTATCAAGGCGCATTAGATTTCTTAAATAGTAACGATTCAAAAGAAAATAAAAATTTAGCAAACGAAGTTTCTTTATATAGAGGTATTCAACTTTTTAATGAAAACAAATTAAAAGAAGCTAAAACCTATTTTTACAAATCTACTCTAGCTGAAAATACATCAGTAAGTAATAAAGGTACTTTTTGGCTTGCTGAAACCGATTATTTATTGGGTAATTATGAAAAATCATTAGCTAGTTTCTTATTAATTACCAGAAATGATATTGATGAAATAAAGAAATTAGATTACAATATTGCCTACACTTATTTTAAATTAAAAAGATACAATGATGCTGCGAAACATTTTCAACAGTTTTTAAATAAAAAAATTGATGATAATGATTTAAACGACGATGCTTCAAATAGATTAGGAGATTCTAATTATGCTACTAAAAACTACATAAAAGCTATTGAAGCATATAATAAAGTAGTTCAAGAAGGCGGTGTTGGATCAGATTACGCTCAATATCAAATAGCAATGAGTAATGGTTATATGGGAATTAATGAAACTAAGATTAAAAGCTTAAAGACCCTAATAAATGATTACCCTGATTCTCAATTACAAGACGATGCTCTTTTTCAATTAGCCACAACATATACTTCAATAAACAACACTACAAAAGCTCAAGAAACATACGATAAAATTTTATCAAATTATTCTAATAGTAATTACATTCCTAACGTTCTTTTAAGACAAGGTTTACTTCACTATAGTAATAACAACAATAAAAAAGCTTTAGAAAAATATAAAAGAATTGTTGAAAAACATCCTAATTCAAATGAAGTAAAACAAGCAGTTACCAATGTTAAAAATGTTTATATAGATATTGGTAAGGTAGATGAATATGCTGCTTGGGTTAAAAATGTAAAATTTGTAAACGTTACAGATGCTGAACTTGATAATGCGACTTATCAATCAGCTGAAAATAAATTTTTAGAGAACAATACAAATAGAGCTATTGATGGATTTAATAAATACCTCCTTAGTTTTCCTTCCGGAATCAACGCACTAAAAGCTCATTTTTATTTAGCACAATCTTATAATAATATAAATCAGTTTGATAATGCTGTTCCTCACTATTCTTATGTTATAAAACAAGATAAAAGTGAGTTTTCAGAAGAATCTTTAGCAAAAATTGCTAAAATATATTTAGAAAAAGAAGATTGGGATAATGGTATGAAAGTTCTTGCTCAATTAGAAAACAATGCTAACTATCCACAAAACATCATTTTTGCACAAAGTAATTTAATGAAAGGTTACTACAATCAAAAAGATTATTCAAACGCTATTTCTTATGCTGAAAAAGTATTAAGCAACGGAAAAATAGATACGAATGTTATTGAAGATGCCAAAGTAATTATTGCTCGATCATCATTTAAAACAGATAATTTTTTAACTGCCGAAGAGTTTTTTAATGAAGTAAGTAAAAAAGCCACTGGCGAATTAAAAGCCGAAAGTTTATACTATAATGCTTTCTTTTTAAACGATCATAAAGATTATGAAACATCTAACAAAGCAATACAAGATTTAATAGCTAATTATTCTTCATATAAATACTGGGGAGTTAAGAGTTATATTATAATGGCAAAAAATTATTATGCTTTAAAAGATGCATATCAAGCAACTTATATTTTAGAAAATATCATTAAAAACTTTACCCAATACAAAGATGTATTAGAGGAAGCTAATAATGAACTTCGTAATATAAAAAATAAAGAAGCTAAAACAAACGAATCAGTAACTACCCAAAACTAAAATTTGTTAAATAACAAAAGAGAGCTCAATGATTAAATCGATGAAGAAGCACATAGTTTTACTTGCCATTTTTGTAATATCAATTACAAACGCTCAAGAAAAAAAGGTTGTAGAAAAAGTAAAAGATACCATTATAAAAACTGAAGTTGTAAATGTAGTTACATCATATGTTCCTAAAATTACAGATGCTTTTAAAATAAAACAAAAACCTATAATTAAGCACACTAAAGAAACTCAGAAAAAAGAATTAGAATATCAAATTTTCTCAGTTCCTGTTGCCTCTACTTTTATTCCAAAAAGCGGAACAATGAAAAAGGTTGATTTAGGAAAAAGAGAAAGATTATACCCAAATTACCTTTCTTTAGGTTTTGGTAATAAGATAACTCCTTTTTTAGAAGCTTATGTAAGACGTAACGAAAGTTACAATAGCGAATTTGGTGCACATTTAAAATTTTTATTATCAGTAGACCCTGTTGAAAAAAGTAAACTTAGCAGTACCTACTACAACGCTAATTTAAATTTATTTTACCAACAACAAGAACGCTACTTTAATTGGAAAGCTGGTTTAAATGCTGAAAGAAACAAACACAACTGGTATGGTTTACCAACTAATATTTCGTTTACCAATGCAACTATAAGCGCTATCGAAGAAGAACAAGCATACAACTCATTTAAAGTATTTGGAAAAATAAAATTCGATGATTCTTATTTAGATGAAGCAAATGCATCAATAAATTATTTTTCTGACATTATAAGCAGTAGTGAATTTTTAATTGATACTAATGCTAAATTTAAATTACCTCTAGATAATTTCCACCGTCAATTAAACGATTTATACATCAATACAACATTAAGTTACTTAGGCACTAAGTTTCAAAAGGATTATACTACTCAAAACGAATTAAAACACAGTTTTTTTACTGCAGGAATTCATCCTACTTACAATTTTCTTATAAAAGATTTAGCAATTAAGTTAGGTAGTAAAGTTTATTTCTCTTTAGATGTTGAAAATAAGAAAAATAACTTTTTTATATATCCAGACGTAGAAATTTCGTATCCAATAGTTAAAGATTTAGTGAATGCTTTTATTGGAGCTTCTGGTGATTTAGAAACAAATACTTATAAAAGTTTAGCGGATAAAAACCCTCATATTTCTCCTACTCAGGTTTTACTTCAAACAAATAAAAAATACAATGCTTTTGCTGGTGTTAGAGGAAAATTAACTAATCAATTTAGTTATAATTTTAAAGCAAATTATGCTGATATAGAAAACAATCCGTTTTTTAGTTTGAATCAGTCAAAATCAAACGGAATAAATATTACAAATAGTAATGCTTTTAGTTTACTAGGTTACGAATACGGTAACTCATTTAACACTCAATATGATGACATTAAACAATTATCATTTTTCGGAGAAATTGCATTTGAAGGAATTAAAAACTTAAATGTTGGTTTAAACGCTGAATTCAATAAATTCACGTTAACAAATCAACTAGAAGCTTGGAACACTCCTAAAATGAAAGCAGAAGTGTTTGGAGTTTATAAAACAGAAAAATGGTTTGCTGCTGCTAATTTCTTTTTTGTTGGAGAACGAAAAGGAAATGAATATGCGCTTTTACCAACACAAACCTTTAGCACAATTAATTTAGATAGTTATTTTGATGTAAACTTTAACGGCGGTTATCATTTTAATGATTCATTCTCTGCTTTCTTAAATTTAAACAATGTTTTAAACAACAGTTATCAAAGATTTAATAACTTTAACGTACAAGGTTTTCAAGCTATGGGAGGCTTAACCTGGCAGTTTGATTCTCTTTTCTAAATTTAAAATATAAAACTTACATTTATGGCACTTAGAAAGTGTCATAAATGAAAAAAGCAGCAATACTATTATTATCTGGATTAGTTTTATTTTCTTGTAAAAAAGAAAGTGATAATTCTACTATAAAATCTAAAGGTTTTTCTACTGAAGAAAAAATAGATTCTACAAAAATAAAGCACATTTTCAATACTGCCTTAACAGAAGGAAAATCATATGAATGGTTACGTGATTTAACACAAAATATTGGTAGCAGGTTATCTGGTTCAAAAGGTGCTGCTAAATCAGTAATTTGGGGTGAACAATTAATGAAAGAAGTGGGATTAGACTCTGTTTGGTTGCACCCAGTTATGGTTCCTCACTGGGTTCGTGGTGAAAAAGAAGTTGCAAATTATAAGTTTAACGGAAAGCTCATAAATGTTCCTATTTGTGCTTTAGGAGGATCGATAGCTACACCTACTAACGGAATTACTGCTGAAATTATCGAAGTAAAAAGTGAAGAAGAAGCAAAAGGTTTAGGAAATAAAGCTAACGGGAAAATTGTTTTTTTTAATGGCGCTTTTGACAACAAACTAATCAATACATTTAGAGCGTACGGTGGTTGCGTAGGACAACGTTATGCTGGTGCTTCAATTGTAGGTAAATTTGGAGCTAAAGGAGTTATTGTTCGTTCTATGACAAACGGAATTGACGATTATCCACATACAGGATCTATGGGATATGGCGATATTCCAAAATCCGAATATATTCCTGCTGCTGTAATTAGTTCTCGTGCAGCTTAAAATTTAAGTAAACACTTAAAAGAAAATCCAAATTTAGAATTCTACTTTAAACAAAGTTGCGAAACATTACCTGATGCACCATCACACAATGTTGTTGGTGAAATAAAAGGAAGTGAAAACCCTGATAAAATATTAGTAATTGACGGTCATTTAGATTCTTGGGATTTAGGTGAAGGTGCTCATGATGACGGTACAGGAATTGTACAATCTTTAGAGGTTGCTTACTTATTAAAGAAAAACGATATCAAACCTAAAAACACTATCCGAATTGTATTTTTCATGAATGAAGAAAATGGTTTACGTGGTGCTACAGAATATGCTCGTTTAGCAAAACAAAATAATGAAACTCATATTGGCGCATTAGAATCTGATGCTGGGGGACACACACCTAGAGGTTTCTCTATTGATGCAAATAAAAAGAACAGAAGTTTATTAATTAGTTGGAAAAAGCTCTTAGCTCCATACGGACTGCATGATATTGTTGCTGGTGGTAGTGGTGCAGATATTGGTCCTTTAAAAGACGATCATGTAACTTTAGTTGGTTACCGACCAGATTCTCAACGTTATTTCGATTATCACCACGCAGCTTCAGATACTTTTGACAAAGTAAACAAGCGTGAATTAGAATTAGGTAGCGCTTCTATGACAAGCATTGTTTATTTAATGGATAAATATTTAT
>CAZCHR010000086.1:0-10591 GCA_964498665.1 uncultured Tenacibaculum sp.
GTCTTAAGCTTTTTATTGATTCGTAATTTTTGTCAAAAACAATTAAACTATTTTTAAAATCATATATTTTTTCACCATTCTGTATAGTAATTGCGTTAAAATATACATTAACGGCTTTCTTATTTTTATCAATATTTATTATTTCATATTCTTTAGTTAAATTTATTAAAACATATTGCAAAAGAAAATCTAAGTGTAAAAATTTAAAAAATGATTTATTTTCAACATAACCTCTTTTTAAATCAATAAAACCATTCTTTATCTCTTTTATTTTTGAAAAATCTATAGATTGAATATTTACTTTATTTTCTTTTTTAATTGTAATATCTGTTTTAAATAATGAATTTTTACTATACCAATCTAATTGCACTTGAAACAATCTTGTTATCGAATCACTAACACTAAAAGTTTCTTTATAGGTACTATTATGTATAACTTTTTTAGTGGAGTACTTTTTTGAATAACTATTTTCTAAGACATCAATAAATTTCTGCTTTAAATCTAAATTATAAAGTACAACTTCATCTAATTGATTTACTTTTGGATTTAAAAACAGAGTATCTTTTACTTTAAAGTCTTCAAAAGAAAATTCTTCCTCCATATAATTTATATGAGAAATAATAATTTTGTTTTCCCTTAAAGGAATTTTGATTTTACCATCTGCATTAGAAACACTACCTATTTCTAAATCAGGATAAAAAATTTGAGCTAAATTTATTGGTTTATTTGTAACATTATCAAGAATTACAAACTGTTTAGATTGTGAAAACACTACTGTATTTATAAAAAAAAGAAGAAATAATAACCTTAGCTTTAACATAGATTTTTTTAATTTTAAATACTGTATCAAATTTACTGCCAAAGTTTAGAGAATTTAGAAAATAATTCACATAAATTAAATCTTATATTTGAAACCTCTTTAAAATAATATGCTCAAAGAAAATACTTGTAAAAAAAACAAAAAACCATGGCCTACAAAAGATGCGATGGAACAAGTTTACGAAATGAATCTTTGGGGAAATAACAATTCAAATTTTTATTCGGGTGAAGGCTCTCATAATCCCGAAATTGTTAATCCGTATATAAAAGTTGTGCTATCTTTTTTAACTTCATTTAAAAAACCTCTTACTGTTTTAGATTTAGGTTGTGGTGATTTTAATATTGGTAAAAACTTTGTTAAACATACCAAAAAATATATTGCGGTTGATATTGTAAATAATCTCATTAATCACAATAAAGAAAGATTCAAAGAAAATAATTTAGAATTTCATTGTTTAGATATTGCTATAGATAAATTACCTGATACAGATTGTGTAATACTCAGACAAGTGTTACAACATTTATCAAATAAAGAAGTGCAAAATATCGTAAATAAATTACATAATTATAAATATGTTATTTTAACAGAACATCTACCAAACGGAGATTTCTCACCGAACAAAAATATTATTTCTGGTCAAGGAATTCGATTAAAAAAGAAAAGTGGAATTAATTTAATCGCTCCTCCATTTTACTTAAAACCAATAAACACAAAGCAATTAGCATCTATTAATTTAGGCAATAACAAAGGAGTTATATTAACTACACTTTATACTCTTTTTTAAACTATTTCAATCCGTTTATAAAGTTTTGAATACCATTTACATCGTTTGTTGCTAAATTCTTAATAAACGCTGATCCTATAATTGCTCCGTTTGCATAACTACAAGCTGTCATAAATGTTTTATTATCTGAAATACCAAAACCAACAATTAAATTACTCTTTAAATTCATTGCTTTTATGCGTTCGAAATATGCAATTTGTTCTTGAGAAATTTCACCTTTTGCTCCTGTAATACTTGCAGAAGCAACTACATAAATAAAGGCTTTGGTATATGAATCTATTTTACGAATTCTTTCTTCGGATGTATGAGGAGTTATTAAAAACACGTTTGTAATTCCGTAACTTTCAAATAATGCTTTGTAATGATTTTCAAACTCAATCATTGGTAAATCTGGAATAATAACGGTGTCAATTCCACATTCTTTCACCTTCTTGCAAAATTCGTGCTCACCATATTTTAACAACTGATTCAAATACCCCATTAATACTAACGGAGTTTTATTTGAATTCTTAATTGATAATAGTTGTTCGAAAATAATGTCGAGATTAATTCCATTTTCTAAAGCTTTCTGACTACTATCTTGTATCGTTGGTCCATCTGCTAAAGGATCGGAATATGGTAACCCTACTTCAATAAAATCTACTTTGCTTTTTTCTAATTCAGCAATTACTTTTGTTGTATCGTTCAATTCAGGAAAACCAGAAGTAAAATAGATTGATAATACGTTCTTATCTTTTTGCTGAAATATATTTTTAATTGAATTCATTATCGTTTGATTTTGTCTTTGCGAGGAATGAAATGACGTTGCAATCTCTACAATGAGATTCCTTCACTTCGTTCGGAATGACGTTTACTTTAAATGATTGATATACGTTTCTAAATCTTTATCTCCCCTACCTGATAAATTAATTACCACAACTTGATCTTTTTTCAAATCCATTTTTGGTAAAACAGCTAATGCATGTGCACTTTCTAAAGCTGGAATAATCCCTTCAATCTTTGTTAATTCATAAGCTGCTTGTATAGCTTCTTTATCAGTTGCATTCATAAACGTTGCACGTTTTGTTTCGTGTAAATATGCGTGTAATGGACCAACTCCTGGATAATCTAATCCTGCTGAGATAGAATAAGGTTCTACAATTTGACCATATTCATCTTGCATTAAAATGGTTTTACTTCCGTGAATTACACCAACTTCACCTAACTGAGAAGTTGCAGCACTTTCGCCAGAATTAACACCTAAACCAGCAGCTTCAACAGCAATTAACTCAACGTCTTTATCATTTAAATAATGATAAAAAGCTCCTGCTGCATTACTTCCTCCACCAACACAAGCAACAATCGTATCAGGATTTTCTTTACCGGTTTGTGTTTTTAATTGTGTTTTCATTTCTTCAGAAATCACTGCTTGTAATCTCGCTACCATATCTGGATACGGATGTGGGCCAACAACAGAGCCAATTAAATAATACGTTTCTGGATGCTGAATCCAATAACGAATTGCTTCATTAGTTGCATCCTTTAAAGTTTTACTTCCGCTTGTAGCAGGTACTACTTTTGCTCCTAACATTTTCATACGAGCAACATTTGGCGCTTGACGCTTAATATCGGTTTCTCCCATAAAAACAACACATTCTAAATCCATCAAAGCACAAACAGTTGCGGTTGCAACTCCATGTTGACCTGCTCCAGTTTCAGCTATAATTTTAGTTTTACCTAAGTGTTTCGCTACCAAAATCTGACCAATTGTATTGTTTACTTTATGAGCTCCTGTATGGTTTAAATCTTCACGCTTTAAATAAATAGTTGCTCCGTATTTTTCAGACAGTCGTTTTGCTAAATATAACGGACTTGGACGACCAACATAATGTTGCAACAAATCTTTATATTCTTTTTGAAACGCTTCTGATGCAAGAATATCTAAATAATTATCTTCTAATTCTTTTACGTTTGGATATAATAACTCAGGAATAAATGCTCCACCGAATTGTCCGTAATATCCTTCTTTAGTTGGTTGAAATTCTGATTTCATATGCTATGGTATTCTGTCTTCCTTATTAGTAAACCAATTCTTACCAAAAGATTACTTCACTTTGTTAATAATGACGTTTTTTTTGATATTCTGTCATTGCGAAGAATGAAGTAATCTCTTAATTAAGAAACAGATTACTTAGTTTTATTCGTAATGACTTGTTCTTTAAATTTCTTTATCTCTTTTACCGATTTTAAACCAGCTTCAGTTTCAAACTTACTGTTTACGTCTAATGCGAAAATAGGTAAACCTGATTTTTGTAAATCTTTGATTGCAGCTATTTCATTCAATCCTATTCCGCCACTTAAAAAGAATGGTTTTGTAGAATTATAACCCTCTAAAACTGACCAATCAAATGTTACTCCGTTTCCTCCTCTCTCTTTTCCTTTTGTATCAAATAAAAAATAATCTACTAAAGGTTCATATTGTTTTAAAACTTCAAAATTAAAATCATCTTTAACTCCAAAAACCTTAACAATTTCTGGCATTTTATATTTTGCTCTTTGATGCTTTTCTGCAATACTTTCAGTAAATATTGTTTTTAATTTAGCTACATATTCTGAAGATTCATCTCCATGTAATTGCACCATTTTTAATCCATACTCTTCAACTAACGAAACTACAATCTCTGGAATTTCATTTACAAAAACTCCAGCCTTCTTTATTTCTTTTGGAAGCTCAGGAATAATTCCTTCGAAATTTCTTTTTGATTTTTCATAGAAAATAAATCCCAAGTAATCAGGTTGCAATGCTGCAACTTGTTGGATGTTTTCTACGTATTTCATTCCACAAACTTTCAGTTTCATTTTTATTCTTTTTTGTCATTGCGAGAGAAACGAAACAATCTTTTATGAAGAGATTCCTTCACTACATTCGGAATGACGGTTATCTATCTTATTTGATCAATAAATTGTTTACAAGCTTGTCCCGGATTATCTGTTTTCATAAAAGTTTCTCCTATTAAAAAACCTTGAAAACCATGTTCTTTTAATCCAGTAATAATTCTTGGATCTGAAATTCCACTTTCTGAAACTTTAAGTGCTGAATCTGGAATTTGACCTGCTAACTTCATCGAATGCTCTAAATCAACTTCAAAAGTTTTTAAATTTCTGTTATTAATTCCGATTATCTTATTGTCTAAATCGTTAATCTTATCTAAATCTTCTTTAGTATGCACTTCGTACAAAACTTCTAAACCTAAATCGTTAGCTAATTGTCCGTAATTTTTCAATTCTTGCGCTGTTAAACAAGCAGCGATTAATAATACAACATCTGCTCCGATTGCTTTTGCCTCAACAATTTGAAAACCATCAACAATAAAATCTTTTCTTAAAATTGGTTTTTGCTGATTTACAGTTCTTGCTTCTAATAAATCTGCCATACTTCCTCCAAAAAAAGAAGTATCCGTTAAAATAGATTGTGCGGCAACATTTGCATCTAAATAACCTTCGGTTACTTCAAGAATTGTAGCTTTATCGTTGATAATTCCTTTGGATGGAGATTGTCGCTTAAATTCTGCAATAACTCCTGTTGATCCAACTTGTAACAATGATTTTTTTAACGAATAAGGTGCGTTTTTAAAGTTAGGACTTTCTACTAACTTCTTAACAGGAACCTCAGCTTTAATCTTTGCTACCTCTGTTTTTTTAAATGCGATTATTTTATCTAAAATTGTCATTTTACTATTTTTTATAAATATTTCGTCATTACGAGGAACGAAGTAGTCTGTTTATTCGTGAGATTACTTCACTATTGTTCACAATGACGTCTATTCTTTATTTTCACTACTCTTTAAAGATCTAATGAAGTAAGCTTTTTAATAGATTACTTCGTCATTCTTCCTCGTAATGACGTTTTATAATTTTACTAATTTCTCTAAAGTTTCTTTTGCCTTCAATCCAAATAAAGATTCTTTAGCCTCTGCAAAAGTATCATGAAAAGATTTAGTATCATCAACTATTTTTAACGCAAAAGCAGCATTTGTTAACACAACATTGTTTTGTGCTTCTGTTCCGTTACCTTCAATTATATTTTTAAATATTTTAGCAGCTTCAGCAACAGAGTTTCCTCCAAAAATATCCGATTGTTGTAATCTTTTTTGCCCTAAATCTTCTGGATTAATTAATTGCTCTCCTTTTTTAGTAAACAATTTAAATCCGCTTGTTAAAGAAATTTCATCATAACCATCAAGTGCATGTACAATTCCGTAATTACTATTTTCTTCTTGTAAAATATAATTATATAAACGTGCAACCTCTAAATTAAAAGTTCCTAATAATTGATTTTTTGGTGAACTCGGATTTACCAAAGGACCTAACATATTAAAAAATGTTTTTAATGCTAATTTCTTTCGTGTAGAGCTTACAGCTTTCATTGCTGGATGAAATTTCGGTGCGTGTAAAAAACAAATATTTGCTTGTTCTAAATGCGATTTCAACGTAGTTTCATCATTAGTAAATTGATAACCAAAGCTCTCTAACATATCTGAAGAACCAGATTTTGAAGACACAGAATAATTACCATGTTTTGCAACTTTCTGTCCTGTACCTGCAACAATAAAAGAAGTCATTGTAGATATATTAAAAGTATCCTTTCCGTCTCCTCCAGTACCTACAATATCAATTGTATTGTAGTCTGAAAAATCTACTTTAATAGCCAACTCTATTAATGCATCTCTAAAACCAGAAAGTTCGTCTGCAGTAATTGGTCGCATCATAAAAACCGTCATAAACGAAGCTAAATGTGCTTCGTTAAATTTTCCTGAAGCAATATCTATCAAAATCTGTTTTGCTTCAGATTTAGTTAATTTTTTATGCTGATATAAATTATTTAAAATTTCTTTCATAATTCCATTTTGTCATTGCGAAGCAAATAATAATTTGCTGTGGCAATCTGTTTACTATTTAAGATATTACTTTATTATGCTCGTAATGACGTTATTTTTTTTGCGTTATCTATAAAATTTCTAACAATCTGTTCTCCTACTTCTGTTAATATTGATTCAGGATGGAATTGTACCGCTGAAATATTAAATAAATTATGTTCTATTGCTTGTATCGCCCCATCTTCATCTTTTGCTGTAATCGAAATTTCTGATGGAAAATTATCATTAGAAGCTATCCAAGAATGATAACGAGCTGCTTCAAATTTCTCTGGAATACCTTTAAAAATTACAGCATCTTTTTTTACAATTTCCATTTCTGTAGCTACTCCATGAAAAACTTCTCCCATATTTTCAATTTTCCCACCAAAAACTTCTGTAATGGCTTGCAAACCTAAACAAACTCCGAAAATTGGCTTTTTACCTGAGTATGCTTTAATCACGCTTTTTAAAATACCTGCTTCATCAGGAATTCCTGGTCCTGGTGATAAAATAATGGCATCATAACGTTCAATTTCTTCAACAGAAATTTCATCATTACGATAAACATCTGGTAACTGCCCTGTAATATCTTCTACCATGTGTACCAAATTATAGGTAAACGAATCGTAATTATCTAATATTAATATTTTCATCTTAAATTTTTTCTGCTAAAATCAACGCTTTTTTTAACGCTGCTAATTTGTTATTTACTTCTTGTAATTCTTTTTCTTCATCAGAATGAATTACGATTCCTGCTCCTGCTTGATAATACAATACATTACTTTTACTTACAAAAGAACGAATTGCAATGGCTAAATTCACAGAACCGTCTAAACCGATAATTCCAACAGCTCCACCGTAAAATCCACGCGATTGATTTTCGTAAGTATCAATTAACTGCATCGCTTTATATTTTGGTGCTCCACTTAATGTTCCTGCTGGAAAAGTATCTCCAACAATATTAATTGGGTTACCTTTTATTTTTCCTTGTACAGTAGAAACCAAATGAATTACATGGCTAAAATACTGAACCTCTTTAAATACCTCAACCTTTACATTTTCTGCATGTTTACTTAAGTCGTTTCTTGCTAAATCTACTAACATTACGTGTTCTGCGGTTTCCTTTTTATCTTCCGATAATTTTTTACCCAGCTTAATATCTTCAGCCATATCACCCGTTCTTCTAAAAGTTCCGGCAATCGGATTAATAATTGCTTTTCCTGCATTTATCTTAATTTGTGCCTCTGGTGACGATCCCATTAATTTAAATGAACCGTAATCGAAATAAAATAAATATGGTGACGGATTTATAGATCGTAACGCTCTATATAGGTTAAACTCATCTCCTTTAAATTCTTGTTGAAATTGACGTGATAAAACTAGCTGAAAAACATCTCCTCGTTTACAATGTGCTTTTGCTTTTACAACGTATTCTTTAAAATCTTCATTCGTACAATTAGAAGTTTCCTCTCCTTTAATTTCAAAATTCTGAGTATTAAAAACTTGTGAATTAATAATTGTTTCTATTTCTGAAATTTTAGATTCGCTGCCTAATTCAACATTTTCAATTAAAGTCATTTCATCATTAAAATGATTTATCGCAATTATAAAACGATAAAAACTGTATTGCATTACAGGTATTTTAGACGGAGCTTCTTTAACATTTAGTTTAATGTTTTCAAAATACTGAACACTATCATACGTTGAGTATCCGTACAATCCGTTAAAGGATTTTAATTCTGAAGGACAATCTAATTCGATTGATTTTGAAAAATTATCAAATAACTCATAAAAGTTCTTATCAATTGAATGACTCTCTATAAGCTTTCCTTTTTTAGAAACTTCAAAAGCATCATTATCTACCTTCATTGTTACCATTGGCTCTATACATATAAAAGAAAAACTTTCTTCCTTACTATGATAGTCTGAACTTTCTAATAATAATGTATTAGCATATTTATCTCTAAATCTTAAATACAATCCAACAGGAGTAATTGTATCTGAGATTCTTTTTTTACTAATCGTTTTAAATGCTATTCTATTCATTTTAGTTTCTTTCTTAAAAACAAAAAAAGACTTATCGTGAGATAAGCCTTTTCTTTATATTATATACATATAGGTTTCTTCTCACTTAAATATTAAGAGAGTTCCACCACCATATGTTGTTTTGTTTCATCATTGAGTTACAAATGTATAAAGTGTTTTTGATTTTGCAAATTTTTATTTCATTTTATTTTCTTAAAAAGAGAAAAAAATAAGTTTTATAAGCACAAAATGACATTTTAAGTTACATTTAAGTGTAAATTAATTATTTTTAATTATAATTTAAAACTTAAATTTAAAATATAGTTTTCAAACACAAACATCATTCAGTTATTTGTACCAGAATAATAAACGAAAAAGATTTAAAAGTCTATAAAATATAAAGTTATGTGTGGAATTGTATGTGCGTTTGATTTAAAACAATCTTCAGAAAGTTTAAGACCTCAAGTATTAGAAATGGCTAAAAAAATTAGACATCGAGGTCCAGACTGGAGCGGAATTTACAGTGACGATAAAGTAATAATGGCGCATGAGCGTTTAGCAATTGTTGATCCTGCTTCAGGACAACAACCTTTATTTAGTGCTGACAAAAAATTAGTTTTAGCTGCTAACGGAGAAATATATAATCATAGAGAATTAAAAAAAGAACTTGATGGTTCTTATGAATTCCAAACAGCATCAGATTGTGAAGTAATTTTAGCTTTATATAAAGAAAAAGGTGTTGATTTTGTTGATGATTTAAACGGTATTTTTGGTTTTGCTTTATACGATGCTGAAAAAGATGAATATTTTATTGCTCGTGACCATATGGGAATTATTCCTTTATATATTGGTTGGGATCAAAACGGAACATTTTATGTAGCTTCAGAATTAAAAGCTTTAGAAGGTGTTTGTGCTAAAATCGAATTATTTCCTCCAGGACATTATATGTCAAGTAAAGATGGTGAATTTGTGCAATGGTACAAAAGAGATTGGAGCGAATATGATGCTGTAAAAGAAAACGAAACAAGTATACAAGAAGTTAAAGAAGCTTTAGAAGCAGCAGTTCATAGACAGTTAATGAGTGATGTTCCTTACGGAGTTTTGCTTTCTGGAGGATTAGATTCATCAATCACCTCAGCAATTGCTAAAAAATATTCTCAAATGAGAGTTGAATCTGACGACAAATCAGAAGCTTGGTATCCGCAATTACACTCTTTTTCTGTTGGTTTAGATGGTTCTCCTGATTTAGCTGCTGCACAAAAAGTTGCAGATCATATTGGTACAATTCATCATGAAATAAAGTTCACCATCCAAGAAGGTTTAGATGCTATTAAAGATGTAATTTATAACATCGAAACGTATGATATTACAACGATTCGTTCTTCTACTCCAATGTATTTAATGGCTCGTGTTATTAAATCAATGGGAATTAAAATGGTATTATCTGGCGAAGGAGCTGATGAAATTTTTGGTGGATACTTATACTTTCACAAAGCACCTAACGCTCAAGAATTCCATGAAGAAACTGTTCGTAAATTAGACAAACTACATATGTACGATTGTTTACGTGCTAACAAAAGTTTAATGGCTTGGGGAATTGAAGGTCGTGTGCCGTTTTTAGATAAAGAATTTATGGATGTTGCAATGCGTATCAATCCTCAAGATAAAATGATTAACGGAGAACGCATGGAAAAATGGGTAATTCGTAAAGCATTTGAAGATATGCTACCGCAAGAAGTTGCTTGGAGACAAAAAGAACAATTTTCTGATGGTGTTGGTTATAGCTGGATTGATACTTTAAAAGAAATTGTTGAAAAAGAAGTTACTGACGAACAATTAGCAAACGCTAAATTTAGATTTCCAATAAACACACCATTAAACAAAGAAGAGTTTTACTATCGTTCGATATTTGAAGAACACTTCCCTAGTGATACTGCTGCATTAAGTGTTCCGCAAGAAGCAAGTGTTGCTTGTAGTACTGCAATAGCTTTAGAATGGGATGAGGCTTTTAAAAACATGAATGAACCATCTGGAAGAGCTATTGCCAATGTACATGACGATTCTTAT
>CAZCHR010000087.1:0-10546 GCA_964498665.1 uncultured Tenacibaculum sp.
TATAAATATCTTCTGTAAGTTTACTGTCAATAATCGACTGTAGTTTATATTAATAAAATAACAACCTAAAAAATGAAAAAAATAACCTTACTATTAGTAATTTTTGTAATTTCTTTTGCTTGTAAAAACGAAGCAAAAAAAGATTCAGAAAAAGAAGTTGTAAAAAATGAAACTACTGTAGATAAATATCCAAAAGCATTAAAAGATCTTTTTGATAAACACGGAACTCTTAATTCATGGCGTAAGATGAAAACATTATCTTATAGTTTAAATAAAGAAGAACATACTACCGATTTACATTCAAGAAAAGCAGTTATTAATTCATCAGAATATTCTTACGGTTTTGACGGACAAAATACTTGGGTTTCTGATACTACGAAATTTAAAAAAGATCCGAAGTTTTACTATAATTTATATTTTTACTTTTACGCAATGCCATTTGTTTTAGCTGATGATGGAATTGTATATTCAGAAGTAGATCCATTAGAATTTGAAGGGAAGAAATATCCAGGATATAAAATTTCATACAAAGCGAATGTAGGAAACTCTTCAGATGATAATTATTTTATCTATTACGATGAAAAAACAAAAGAAATGAGATGGTTAGGGTATACGGTTACTTATTTTAGTAAAAAACCGTCAGATAAGTTTAGCGTAATTAGATATAATGATTGGGAAAATGTTAACGGTTTATTATTACCAAAATCTATAACTTGGTACAAAAAAGACGAGAATGGTAATCCTACCGAACCAGCAGGAGAACCTACGGAGTTTAAGATGCCTTTATTAAGTCAAGCATCGTTAGCTAATAGTTTTTATGCAAAACCAAACTAATATATGAATCAACCAAAATATACTTGGAAAAAAGAGTACAGCTTAGTCTTACTAGCAAATGCAGTTTATATCGTATTGTTTTACTTAATTACAAACTTATATACTAATTAGAATATGCAAATTATAGATTGGATTGTATTATCGCTAACGTTATTATTTATTGTTTTTTATGGAGTTTGGAAAACAAGAGGTAGTAAAAATGTAGAAGAGTATATTAAAGGAGGAAATGATAGTAAATGGTGGACGATTGGGTTGTCGGTAATGGCAACCCAAGCGAGTGCCATTACATTTTTATCTACACCAGGGCAAGCATTTCATAGCGGAATGGGGTTTGTACAGTTTTACTTCGGATTGCCAATAGCGATGGTAATTATCTGTTTGGTGTTTATCCCTATTTATCATCGTTTAAAAGTTTATACAGCTTACGAATATTTAGAAGGTCGTTTTGATCAAAAAACAAGAACCTTAACTGCTATTTTATTTTTAATTCAAAGAGGATTAGCAGCTGGAATCACCATTTTTGCACCGGCTATTATTTTATCAGCTGTTTTAGGTTGGGATTTAATTTTTCTAAACATTATTATTGGTGTTTTAGTAATTATTTACACTGTTTCTGGAGGAACAAAAGCTGTAAGTGTTACCCAAAAGCAGCAAATGGCGGTGATTTTTGCTGGAATGTTTGTCGCTTTTTATTTAATATTACAATATTTACCAGACGGAATTACTTTTACAAAAGCATTAGAAATAGCTGGAGCTTCTGATAAAATGCAAGTTTTAGATTTTTCTTGGGATTTAAATAATCGTTACACAGTTTGGACAGGTATTTTAGGAGGAACCTTTTTAATGTTATCTTATTTTGGAACTGATCAAAGTCAGGTGCAACGTTATTTATCAGGAAAGTCAGTTCGTGAAAGTCAATTAGGATTAATTTTTAATGGACTTTTAAAAGTACCGATGCAGTTTTTTATATTGTTAGTAGGAGTAATGGTATTTGTGTTTTATCAGTTTAACTCGTCACCTTTAAACTTTAATCCAAAAGCTAAAGAAGCTGTAATAAGTTCTCAATATGCTTTAGAATATAAAAGTTTAGAACAACAACATCTGCAAATAGAAAACAGTAAAAAGACTTTAATTTTTGAAGGATTAACAGCTGAGAATAAAAAGCAACTTCAAGAGTTAAATGAGCAAGATAAATCAATAAAAAAACAAGCTAAAGCTATCATCGAAAAAGCAGATGCTAAGGTTGAAACAAATGATAAAGATTATGTGTTTATTCATTTTATTCTTCACAATTTACCAAAAGGTTTAATCGGTTTGTTACTGGCAGTAATTTTATCGGCAGCAATGTCGTCAACAGCATCTGAATTAAATGCATTAGCAAGTACTACAGCTATCGATTTATATAAAAGAAATGTAAAGAAGGAGTATTCTGATGAACATTACGTAAAAATGTCGAAATGGTTTACTTTAGGTTGGGGGATTTTAGCAATACTTGTAGCTTGTGTAGGAAATTTATTCGAAAGTTTAATTGAGTTGGTTAATATCATCGGTTCTATATTCTATGGAAATGTTTTAGGTATTTTCTTATTAGCATTCTTCTTTAAATTTGTTAAAGGTAATGCGGTATTTATAGCGGCAATTATTACACAGCTATTAATTATAGCAGTTTGGTATGTAGATTGGTTACCTTATTTATGGCTAAATGCTTTAGGTTGTGGTTTGGTAGTGGGAATAGCGATGATCATTCAGTTATTAAACATGAAAGAAAATAAGGAGTAGAAAGTTTAATTTTTATCATTCAAATATTTAGCAAGATAAACACCCATACTAAAACAAGCTTGTAATAAATAACCACCAGTAGGAGCATTCCAGTTAAGCATTTCACCTATGCAATAAGTATTTTTAAATCTGTTTAGCTTAAAGTTTTCAGAGACTTCGGTTAATTGAATTCCGCCTGTTGTTGAAATTGCCTCGTCTATTGCTGCGGCTGAAAGTATAGTTAATGGTAAAGCTTTTATTTTTTCTGATAATATATTTTTGTTAATGTATTCTTCTTTGGTTAAAAAAGTTATTAAAAGATTTACTTGAGGTGGACTTAATTTCAATACTTTTTTAAGAATATCTGTTGGTTTTAGTTGAGAATTGTTTACTTTTTTTAAAACTTCTTCTTTAGTAAACATTGGTTTTAAGTCTAAATAAACGATTGCTTTTTTATGAAGAGAGAGTTGGGGTTGAATTTCAGAACTTAAAGCGTAAATAGCATTTCCTTCTAATCCGAACTTTGTAATAACAAGTTCTCCTTTTTGTGTTTTATTACCACATGATAAAGCAATGTTTTTTAAAGGTTTTCCTTCGTTTTTAGCAATGAAATCTTTTTTCCAATCTATTTCATATGCACAATTAGCAGGAAGAAAAGGAAGTGTTTTTATTCCTTTATTATCAAAAATATTTAACCAAGAACCATCTGAACCTGTAATTTTCCAACTATTTCCGCCTAAACAAAAAATTGTGTAATCTGAGTTTATAGCTTTGTCATTCTTGAAAAGAAGTTCATTTTTAGCATTCCATCCTTCCCATTTATGATTGTATTCAAATAGAACATTTTTATCAGTTAAAAATTGTTTAATCTTGGTAAGAACTTCTATAGGTTTAATTCCTTTTTTTGGATAAACTCTGTTGCTACTACCAACAAAAGTTGGAATACCAATTTTATTTAACCATTTTCGTAAGTCTTCATTGGTAAAATTTAATAAAGCATTTTTTAGAAATGAATCAGGAGTATACCGAGTAATCATTTGATTAATTGATTCTCCATGACAAAGGTTAAATCCACCATCACCGGCAACTAAGAATTTGCGACCTAACGATTTCTTTTTTTCATAAATAGTAATATCAAATTTATTAAAATCTAAGAAAGCAGCTGTAAAAAGAGAAGAAGGTCCTCCACCAATGATAGCAATTGATTTTTTCATAGAACAAAATTAGTATTTGTTTTTTAAGATATCTAATAAACAAGAAAAATCCCAAAACCTAAGCCTTGGGATTTTATAAAAAATGTTTGTTGATTTTATTTTTTCATAATAGAAGAAGTCATTACCTCTCCGTTTTCGTAAGTTACTTTTAATAAGTAAACACCCGAATTTCCTTTTATGTTAATTGAGTTATAACGATTTTTAGAAATCGTTCCTCTTTTTATAATTTGTCCTAATATATTAGCAACTGTGTAACTTCCTTTAAAAGACTTAGTGTTTATTATATTTACTAAACCATTTGTAGGATTAGGATATACATTAACATTAGCATCAATGATATCATTGTTTTCTTGTTTTGTAACAGTGCTTCTAGCTGCAGAACCATTTACATAAAATGTTTTACTTGTTCCACTATAAGGATTGATACTTCCGTTCCATCCGTTTTTCCATTTACCATTATGCAGAATCCTGTAATAACCACTTTCTACATCAGAAGTAATTTTAAATTGAATGATAATTTTTGAAGCAGAAACACCATGTCTGTTCCATATCATTTTTGTATTAGTATCTCTATCTTTAAACTTGGTAATCCAAGAGTTTCCTACCTTTTTCTGAACTTCAAAATAGGTGCTATTTGTTTTTGGGTCGTTGTTTGGGTGCGCACCCCAAAAAGTAACTTCGGCAGTTGCACCAGTATTATAAGAATTATTAGCGCTTGAATGAACGCTACCAAAACTTTTAAACCAAGGTTTGTCATCAAAAAGAATATTTACAGTTTTATCTCCTCCAATGTATGATTTTTGAGGTGGAGTAGGAGCAGCATTTGGCCAAGGGTTCGCATTAGGATTTACTATTTGACTCGCTAATCTTTCAAATTCTTGACGGTAAGCAGCCAACGTCCAAGATCCAAATTGAGTGCTTGCACCTTCATATTGTTGAGAAGCATATTCTTCACGCGTAGTTACATACCCACAATAAGCATCAGAATATCCTGCTAAAAAAGTGTGTGTTATACCAGTATTTGTGTTTTCTGCAACTGTTGCTCTAACTCTTCTACCAGACATTACAGTAAATTCGGCAGGAGCAGCAAGTACACCGAACTGACCAATTTTTAAAATACTTGTTGGTAATATTTTTGGTGTTTGTGGATCATTATCATTAGAACCTACATAAAATAAAGGATCAATAGGTTTTTCCATATGACATTGATCTATTCCTGGTCCAGAATTAGGATTAGATCTTGTTTCACCTTCTCTTCCAATACCACTTCTACCATCTTCGGCACCTGCTCTAAAAGAAAGTCCTAGGGCAGCTTTACATGTATGACGAATAACTCCATCTGTAAATTTTGAAGCGACTTCAATATTAGAAAAATCACTATATCTTGAAACTGCTTTTACAGAGCCTACTAATTGTTGGTTTGCGCTATTATATAATTGTAAAGCTTTGTTGTATTGACGATTACCAATTATTTCTGTGCTTTCTTCTTCATTACTTCCTGGTCCTGTAGCATCAGAAGTATAATCGTTTGCTGCTGGTTGGTTTAAATTCGGAGACATATCTCCAGGGTTTGTATTTGCAAAAGCAGCTACAAAAGTAAAATCACTCTCTCCATAAGAAGATTGTTTCATGCGTTCAAATTTTAAAGAAGCATACCCTTTACTATCGCCACTAGCATATTTGTATTTGTTTGTTAAATTAGTTGGATGCACACCAAACCAAGAAATCATACCTACTTCGGTATTTCCTTGTATAAATTTTAAAACAGTCATTTCATCATCAATATTTGTATAATCGTTTGCATCACTATTTAAATTATATGCAACTAGAGAACGATTAATACTAGCATTGGTTAAAGAACCTGTATTGTAGTATATTCTACCAGGAGCTAAATTTTCATGAGCTTGTTTAATTGCTTCGAAAATTCCGTTTACTAAAATATCAAAGTTTGTTTTGTAAAATCCACCTGTTGAGGTGTTGTATAAACCGTAATGAGAATATCCACCAGGAGAAACATGGGTATGAGTTGCACTAATAACAACGTTAGTGTCAGTATAAGTGCTACCGTAATAGTTATTTAATTTTTCAAGAACAGCGAGGTTTACTGATTGAAAAGTTGCTCCTTTATCAATAGAAACATATACTATTGGATCTCCACTAGGCTCTTTTATAATATAAGCTCTTGCATATTGTCGATCTCTGATACCACCATTTTAAAAAAAAGGATCACCATAGCCGAAAAAAGCGCTTTCTGCAATTTGACCTGTAACATCAGATATTCCTACACCGATGTCGTAATTGTTATTTTGAGCATAATTTTTTTGAAAAGAAAATATGTATAAGCATATAATAATTTTGAAGAGGTTTTTGTAATTCATATAATTCGGTTTTGTTGAAATCTTTCGAATTTATAAATTAATTATAGAAGTGATGTTTTTTTAACATTTATTTTATTGATTCTTTAATAAATAGATATGTTGTTGTTAAAGATAAAAGAACCCGCAAACGCGGGTTCTTTTTAATATTTTAAATTATATATAAGTATTATAAAGTTTTTAATAAATCTTCATTTTTCTTAATATATGCTGCGTATTTTGCTTTTTTAGCTAATTCTAAAGAACGCATTGCGGCTTTTTTAGCCATTTTTTTGTCACCAGCTTTTTTATAAATTAAAGCTTGTTGGTGAATGTACCAAAAACGAGGCTTTTCATTTGTTAATTCAACAGCTTTGTCTATCCAATTTTTTGCTTTGTTAATGTCTTTGTTAGCTGTTAAGTAGTAAACGGCAGCATCATAATAATCGCTAGCTGCTGGTCCTGACATTATTTTTGAAATACTAGCTTCAACACCTTTATCTGTAGGCGTATTAAATTTAACACCAACATAAGCGTTTTCCCACAACATACCTAAAACAGCTGAATCATTTTTTAAATCATCAATTGTAATAGTAAATGATTCGATTTTCATTGGCATGTTTTCAACTTTAGCTGAAGTTTTTAAAGCAACTTTAGTTTCGTCCCATTTTTGTGGAGTTCCCCAATTATTAGTGTCGTTGTAAAACATAACATCCCAAGAAGTTTTGTTTGGAACTGTAAATAAAGCATAAGTTCCTTTTTTTAATGTTTTACCATCTATAGTAACATCATCACTAAAAGTAACTTTAGTATTTTGGTTAGCTCCAGTTCTCCATGTTTTACCATAAGGTACTAAATCACCAAAAATTGTTCTTCCTTTCATTCCTGGTCTAGAGTATTCTACAGTAACGTCTGTTAAACCTACTTTTTGTTCTAATTTAGAAGAAGGACTAGGGGCTGGTGTTTTTACTTGTGCATTTGTAGTTAAAGCTATAGCAGCTACAAATAAACTTAAAACTATTTTTTTCATGATTATTCTTGTTTTTAATTAAGAGGTCTAAAATTACAATGAAATTAACTGATAAATGTTAACGAAAACTTAAAATAATAACCAGTTTTTTAGCTCATCTTTGTAGTCATGAAAAAATATATTTCGGAATTAATAGGGACTTTCACTTTAGTTTTTTGTGGAACTGGAGCAATGACTGTAAGTGAAATTACTAACGGAACAGATTTAACCCATGTTGGTGTAGCAATAACTTGGGGTTTAATTGTTATGGCAATGATTTATGCTTTCGGAGAAATTTCTGGGGCCCATTTTAACCCAGCAGTTACTGTTGCTTTTGCCTACGCAAAAAAGTTTTCTTGGAAAGAAGTTCCAAAATATATTATTGCTCAATTAATAGGAGCATTATTAGCTAGTAGTATTTTATGGATTTTATTTCCTGCAAGTGAATATTACGGAGCTACAATACCAACGATAGAACCTTGGCGAGCATTTATATTAGAATTATTACTTACCTTTTTTTTAATGTTGGTTATTATAAACGTATCTACAGGTAGTAAAGAAGTTGGTACGATGGCAGGAATTGCTATTGGAGGTGTTGTTTTATTAGAAGCTATGTTTGCGGGTCCTGTAACAAAAGCATCTATGAATCCGATACGGTCAATTGCTCCAGCTTTGATTTCAGGACATTTAGAACATTTATGGTTATATATTTTAGCTCCAATTCTAGGAGCGCTATTAGCAGTTATTTCTTGTAAATTAGTCAAAGACGATAGTTGTTGTGATGAAGGATGTTAGTATTTTAGGTTGCGGATGGTTAGGGAAATCGTTGGCAGTTTCTTTATTAAATGAAGGATATAAAGTAAAAGGATCTACAACTTCAGAAGAGAAACTATCTCTTTTAGAAGATAATGGTATAGAACCTTATATTGTTAATATTTCTGAATTTGAAGAGTTTGATACTTTCTTAAATTCAGACATTTTAATTATTGCAATTACCTCTAAGGATGTTGATGGTTTTGAAAATTTAATATCTCAAATAGAAAGTTCTTCAATTCAAAAAATAATTTTTATTAGCTCTACTTCTGTTTACGGAAGAATTAATAAAATAATGACTGAAGAAGATGAAATTTTAAATACTCCTTTAGCAAGAATAGAAAATTTATTTAGAGAAAATACTTTTTTCGAAACTACTATTATTCGTTTTGCAGGTTTATTTGGAGATGTAAGACAACCAAGTAATTGGTTTAAAAACGGAAGAAAGATTCCACAACCAAAAGGTTTTGTAAATATGATTCATAAAGACGATTGTATAGAGATTATACATACAATTATAGATCAGAATTGTTGGAATGAAACTTTTAATGCATGTTCTAACCATCATCCAACAAGGAGAGAGTTTTACACCTTAGCCAAGTTAAGAGATAATTTTGAAGTTCCAGAATTTGAGAACAATGAAATTTATCAATGGAAAATCATCAGTTCAAAAAAAATACAAAAAGTTTTAGGTTATACTTTTATTCATGACGATTTGTTAGTTTAATTAAGAATTAAAAAATCTAATTTATTTATTCTTAGGCTTATTTAAAAATATATTAAAATACTTAATTTCGCGACTCAAAATATATAAGCATGATTACTGTAGATCAATTAACGGTTGAGTTTAGTGGAAAAACCTTATTTAAAGATGTTTCGTTCGTTGTAAACGAAAATGATAAAATAGCTTTGATGGGTAAAAATGGAGCAGGGAAATCTACTATGATGAAAATTATAGCAGGTGTTTCAAAAGCTACTAAAGGAGGAGTTAGAAGCCCTAAAGATACAGTAGTTGCTTATTTACCACAGCATTTATTAATGGAAGATAAGCGTACAGTACGTGAAGAAGCATCCAAAGCATTTGAGGCAATTTTTGCGATGAAAAATGAAATGGAATCCCTAAATAAACAGTTAGAAACACGTACCGATTATGAGTCAGAAGAGTACATGAAAATTATTGAACGTGTTTCTGATTTAGGTGAAAGTTATTATGCGTTAGAAGAAGTAAACTATGAAGCGGAGGTTGAAAAAGCTTTAAAAGGATTAGGGTTTAAGCAAGATGATTTTGATCGTTTAACATCAGAATTTAGTGGAGGTTGGCGTATGCGTATTGAATTAGCCAAAATACTTTTACAAAAACCTGATTTAATTTTATTAGATGAACCTACAAATCACGTGGATATTGAATCTGTAATTTGGTTAGAAAACTTCTTGCTGAATAAAGCAAAAGCAGTGGTGGTAATATCACATGATAAAGCTTTTATTGATAATATCACGAATAGAACCATTGAGGTTACTATGGGAACAATTCATGATTATAAAGCGAATTACTCTCATTATTTAGAGCTACGTAAAGAACGTAGATCACATCAGTTAAAAGCATATCAAGAGCAACAAAAAACAATAGCAGATATTAAAGGATTTATTGAGCGTTTTAAAGGTACATATTCAAAAACAAATCAAGTAGCTTCACGTGAACGAATGTTAGAAAAAATTGTTCCTATTGAAATTGATGAGGTTGATACTACTTCGTTAAAATTGCGTTTCCCACCATCACCACGTTCTGGAGATTACCCAGTAAAAGTTGAAAGTTTAACAAAAGCTTATGGAGATTTAACAGTGTTTAAAGATACAAATTTTTCAATTGCTCGTGGAGAGAAAGTTTCGTTTGTAGGACGAAATGGAGAGGGGAAATCTACTATGATAAAAGCTATTATGGGAGAAATTGATTTTGAAGGAGAATGCGGGTTAGGACATAATGCTAAAGTGGGGTACTTTGCACAAAATCAAGCTTCGTTATTAGATCCTGAATTAACTGTTTTTCAAACGGTAGATGAAGTAGCAGAAGGAGATGTTCGTACCCAGATAAAAAATATTCTTGGTCGTTTTATGTTTGGAGGCGAGGATATTGATAAGAAAGTGAAAGTGCTTTCTGGAGGAGAAAAAACTCGTTTAGCAATGGTGAAACTATTGTTAGAGCCTGTAAACGTATTAATTTTAGATGAGCCTACAAATCATTTAGATTTACGATCGAAGGATGTAATTAAAGAGGCTTTATTACATTTTGATGGAACGTTAATTTTGGTTTCTCATGATCGTGACTTTTTACAAGGTTTATCAGAAAAAGTATTTGAGTTTAAAGATAAACGCGTTATAGAGCATTTTGAAACTATTGATGCTTTTTTAGAGCGTAATAATATCAAAGCTTTAAAAGAAATTGATTTATAAAAAGTGTTAAGTATATATAAAAAAAACTCGTCAAAATGACGAGTTTTTTTATAAACGAAATAAACTTTTAATTATTTATTAGTGTCAGCTTTATCAACTACGATGCGGTTTTCGCG
>CAZCHR010000088.1:0-10448 GCA_964498665.1 uncultured Tenacibaculum sp.
GCACCATACCACTAGTAACCATATCTGCCAAAGAGTCTAATTGCAACCCTAACTCACTATTAGCATTAAATAAACGAGCAAAAAAACCATCAAAAAAATCAAAAAATATACCTAATATTGCAAACAGAGAAGCTAAAGTTATTTGATTAGTACAAGCAAAATAAACTGCCAAACATCCTGAAAACAAATTGAGTAAGGTTATGGCGTTAGGTATATTCTTTTTTATGGATATCATGATTGTCAATATAAATGTTATTCCTACAATAATAGGATTGCAAATTAAAGTTTAATATATTACAAAATTGTAACATCTTTACAAAAAAAGAACTTGAATAAAAACATACTTTTTTTAATTTTTTTATGCGCTAATGCAATGGCAATTGCCCAAACAAGAGCTTACTCAAATGAGTTTTTGAATATTGGTGTTGATGCTGCTGCTTTTGGTAAGGCTAACGCTGTAGTTGCTTCAACTGATAATGTTAATGCTGCTTATTGGAATCCTGCTGGTTTAATTAATATTGAAGATAAAGAAATTGCTTTAATGCACGCATCTTACTTTGCTGATATTGCCAATTACGATTATGGCGCTTATGCTACTAGAATTGACGAAAAAAGTGCTTTAGGTCTTTCATTAATACGTTTTGGGGTCGACGATATTTTAGACACAAGGGCCTTATTAGATTCTGGAGGAAATATAGCCACACCAATTAATGATCTACCTACCTTTTCCACTGCTGATTACGCCTTTACTATTTCATACGCACGTAAGCCTTTAAATAAAAATTTTACTTACGGAGTTAATGCCAAAATTATCCGACGTATCATTGGTGATTTTGCTTCTTCATGGGGTTTTGGTATTGATGCCTCTTTGCAGTTTAAAAGTGCTAATAAAAAATGGGATTTGGGAGTAATTGTTAGAGATATCTCTACTAGTTATAACTCTTGGAAAATTGATGATGATATTTTTGATTCACCTGAAGGGGAACAAATTTTAGCTTTAGAAAACCAAGAAGTACCTGAGAAAACTGAAATTACAATACCTAGTGTACAAGCAGGTATCCATCGTGTTTTTGAATTAAAAAAAGACTTTTCTTTAGGTGTTGAAGCTGACCTTAGCGCTCGTTTTATTGAAACCAATGATATTTTTAGTAGTTCGGCCGTGAGTGTTTCTCCTTCTTTAGGTTTTGAATTTAATTATGATAGTTTAATATTTTTACGTGGTGGAGTTGGTAATTTTCAAAACATTGCTCAATTTGATGGTAGCGAAGATTTAAGTTTTCAACCAAATTTTGGGGTCGGTTTTAGTTACCGTGGTATCACTATTGACTATGCTTTAACAGATATTGGAGACCAAAGTGCTGCTATTTATTCTAATATATTTTCTTTAATTGTCGATTGGAGTATTTTTAAGTAACCAACACTCCTTCTCTGTTCTATTTTTTAATAGCAAATGAAGTTTTTAATTCTGCCTTTTATATTGTTAACTCTTTTTTCTTGCCAAAAGAAAAACTTTGAAGAGCAAATTATTAATGAGTTAGGTTTAGATAGAAAAAACATTAAAAACGAATTAATAGTTTCTTCGATTTTTCCTGGTAATGAATCTGAAACTATTTTAGTTATCCCTGAAATTGAAAGCGAAGAAATTGGCTGTTGTTTTGAACTAAATAGCCATATTTTAATACTTAATAGTACTACCGGGAAAATTAAAAACAAGTATTTTGAAAACGCTAAATCAAACAAATGGTTTTCGGATATCCTTACCCTAACGGAAATTACAATTGACACTTTAGGCTACCAAATTTCAAAAAACAATACGGCTTTTGGTATAAAGCTAAAACACTCTAATTTATCTAAAACAGATCCTTTTAATAGCGTTAGCGTTTCGTTATTCATAAAATCAGATAATACTTTAAAAAAGGTTTTAAAAAACTACGACATCTCAGAATTTAATGCTGCAATAAATACTAATTGTACCAGTAAAACTGTCAAAAAAGAAAAGTCATTTGTTATATCAAAAAACAAATCGAAAAATTTGAACAACATAACAGTGTTATCTAAAATTACCAATACAAATAATTATAAAAATTCTAACGGAGATTGTGTATCTAAAACTACAAGCAATACCAAAAACACAACACTTCAATTTAACGGGAAAGTATATAAAAAACATATTAATTTATAATTCCCGCATATTTTAGAACATAAAATATATGTTTACCCTACTCTATTTCCTCTCAAGTAATAAAAACTCGTAATTATAATGTAGTTTTACAAAAAAATAGCGATTTGATAAATTTTGTTTCTGTAGAAAATGTTTCCAAAGCTTTTGGAGAACGTGTATTGTTTGAGAATATTTCTTTTGGTATAAACGAAGGTCAAAAAATTGGTTTCGTAGCCAAAAATGGTTCCGGAAAAACTTCGTTACTAAACATACTTACACTTAGCGACATGACCGATACTGGTCAAGTAGTTTACCGTAAAGGCTTGCGTGTTGCTTTTTTACCACAAGAACCCGATTTAGATAATCAACTTACTATTGAAGAAACCATTTTCACAGGAGAAAATGAAAGTTTAAAAGCTATTGCTCAATACGAAAAAGCTTTAGCTAACCCTGACGATGCCGAGGCCTACCAAGCTGCTTTTGACAAAATGGAGCAAGCACAAGCTTGGGATTTTGAAACACAATACAAACAAATACTTTTCAAATTAAAACTTGATAACTTATCACTTAAAGTGGAATCATTATCTGGTGGACAAAAGAAACGTTTGGCACTTGCTAACGTACTTTTAAGTAACCCTGAATTGGTTTTCTTAGATGAGCCTACCAACCACTTAGATTTAGAAATGATCGAATGGTTAGAAGCTTATTTTGCAAAAGAGAAAATTACTCTATTCATGATTACGCACGATCGTTATTTTTTAGAAAACGTTTGTAACGAAATTGTAGAGTTAGATCATGGTAAATTATACAACTATAAAGGAAACTACGCCTATTATTTAGAAAAGAAAGAAGCCCGTTTAGCTTCTGAAGCATCTGAACTTGGTAAAGCAAAACAATTATTTAAAAAAGAATTAGATTGGATGCGCCGTCAACCAAAGGCTCGTACTACTAAATCTAAATCTCGTATTGACGATTTCTTTGAAATTAAAAAGAAAGCACATCAACGCCGTTCAGATCATGAGATTACTCTTGAAATTAACATGGAACGCTTAGGCAGCAAAATAATTGAACTACATAAAGTATCTAAAAGTTATGGAGACTTAGTTATTACTGATAAGTTAGACTATGTTTTTCAGCGTGGAGAGCGCATTGGAATTATTGGTAAAAACGGTACTGGTAAATCATCATTCCTAAACTTGATTACAGGTACTGAACTACCCGATAGCGGAAAAGTAATTACTGGTGAAACTATAAAAATGGGGTATTATACCCAAAAAGGTATTGTTATAAAACCTGGTCAAAAAGTAATTGAAGTTATCCGTGAATTCGGAGATTATATTCCCTTAAAGAAAGGTCGTCAAATTTCAGCCGGACAATTACTAGAGCGTTTTATGTTTGATCGTAAAAAGCAACATGATTTTGTTGAAAAACTAAGTGGTGGAGAACGTAAACGTTTATACCTATGTACCGTGTTAATTCAGAATCCAAATTTCTTGATTCTTGATGAACCTACTAACGATTTAGATATTGTAACCCTTAATGTTCTTGAAAACTTCTTATTAGACTTTCCGGGTTGTTTATTAGTAGTTTCTCATGATCGTTACTTTATGGATAAAATTGTAGATCATCTATTTGTTTTTAAAGGAAAAGGGGAGATTGAAGATTTCCCTGGTAATTATAGTGACTTTAGAGTATACGATAGTAGCCCTGTTAAAAAAGAAAAAGTTATAACTGAACAACAGGCTATAGATACTCCTAAACAAGACAAAAACAACTGGAAAAAAGAACAGAAAAGTGAAGGCTTAAGTTTTAATGAACAAAAAGAATACAATAAAATTGAGCGTGAAATAAAAAAATTAGAGCTTAAGAAAAAAGAAATAGAACAACAATTTGCTACTGAAAATTTTGAAGGTGATAAATTAATTGAAAAATCAAAAGAATTAAAAAATATAATTGATTCAATTGAAGAAAACGAAATGCGCTGGATGGAACTAGCTGAAAAAATGGAAGGCTAGTAAAACTAACGCCCTAAATAAGTATTTTGCAAGTGCAACCCTATGAATTAAAATTCATAGGGTTGCACTTGCAAAAAGACTGGACAATCAGATAAAAGTTATACAACTACGTTATATTTATTCATTTCTTTTTCAAATTACATTATTGACTTATTGCCTAAGGTAGGATGTATTCACTTTAGGCTTTACCAAATTTCTATTCATTAGGGAAATGGGTAACTCAGCTTATTTCAACTGTTTTTTTATTCTGCTACCTCTCTTTATTCTTCGGTCTGTTGGCGCTTACTTTTTCCTAAAAAACTATTCTTATTAAATATAACAAATTCCTTTAGCTACCTAGGTAAAACTGAACATGGAATTTCTAGCTCTTCATTAATTCATTTAACACTTACTCTTGCTTTCTTTTCTTTACATGAAACACTGTAATTCTTTTTGTTAATGATATAATTTAAATTATCCACCGAATAGCTCTTATATCTGTTTACTAATAAATCTAAAATTACGCTAGACACTTTTTTCTGCACTCGTTAAAAAAAGCTCTGAAATCTAATTTGAATTAACAAATGTTAATTTAAATTAGCTGTAAAATAAACATGCCCCAAACTATTTAAACATGATGAAGGAGTCATCAAGCATACTTTTTTACATAAAATTCTTATTAAAATCATCGAATGCACATGGAGTACACTCCCCTTTTGTTTATGATTTAATTACATTATGCTTGAGGAAAAAACGTAAAAAAGATATCCTTTTTGAAAAATTCCTTGATGGATTTCCTGATTATTTTAACTCAAAAAGTATTCAGGTGTTAAATGACCTTATTTTATACTTAAAAACAAAAAACTATTATTCTGTTACCGAAGAGAAACATTCGTTTTTACAACTACCAAGCTTAACTAAGTTGCAAAAAGTGAATTTTGAAAATGCAGACATGATATATGTATCCGAAAAAAAACAGACTATTGAATTAATATTAGAGTTAATTTCTAGTCTAAAACAAGATGGAACTTTAATTATTGAGAACCCTTATAGTAATAAAGCCTTATGGGAAGAGGTTAAAAATAAACTAGACACTCAAATAGTTGTTGACACTTTTTATTATGGTTTAATTTTTAACAGAAAACAACAAGCAAAAGAAAATTTTAAAATACGTATTTAAAAAAAAGAGCTTATTGATGTTCAATAAGCTCTTTTTTTTAACAATTACAATTACTACAAGTACAATTTTCGCATGTACACTTTGAGCAATTGCCTGCTATACAAGATTTGCAATTACAGGCACAATTCATTTTATTTTTCATAACTAAAAAAGTTAAAACTCTTTTATAAAATTATCGTAAATTAATATTCTAATATTATTTTAATAACAGAGCTATATTACATTTATAATATACAAAACAAAATTGGTTTTTCATAACAAATGAAAATATATACTAAAACAGGAGACAAAGGGACCACGAGTTTATATGGAGGAACACGAGTTCCTAAATACAATAACCGAATAGAAGCTTATGGAACTATAGATGAATTAAATTCTTTTTTAGGTTTATTGCGAGATCAAGAAATATCCGCAAAGGACAAAAATTTTATAATTCAAATTCAAATAGATTTATTTACTGTTGGAGCCGTATTAGCCACGCCGCCTGAAAAAGAAATTTTAAAAAATGGCGAAAAGCGTTTAAAAATACCTCTCATAAACAATAGAGACATTGAAAAATTAGAACAAGAAATTGATACAATTGATTCTAAATTAGAACCAATGACTCATTTTGTGTTGCCAGGAGGCCACACAACAGTGTCATATTGTCATGTAAGTAGAAGTATTTGCCGAAGGGCAGAGCGTTTAATTAATTATTTACATAGCGAAATTGAAGTAGATGCAAATGTTTTGAAATACATAAACCGACTTTCCGACTACTTATTTGTATTGGCACGGAAGTTGACTTATGACTTAAGTATTGAAGAAACAAAATGGGTACCTGAGAAAAACAAGTAACTAAAGCGCTCAATACCAAGTTCTTATTAAATTAATTGTAAAAAATTTATTTTTTTCTTGCTATTGTTAATTAAAAATTTATTTTTGCAAAAAACAAAGACAAAATGTACTGGACACTAGAACTAGCATCATACCTAAGTGATGCACCTTGGCCTGCAACTAAAGATGAATTAATCGATTATGCTATTCGTACAGGAGCACCTTTAGAGGTTGTAGAAAACCTACAAGCTATTGAAGATGAGGGTGATTCATACGATTCTATCGAAGAGATTTGGTCTGATTATCCGACCGATGAAGATTACCTCTGGAATGAAGAGGAATATTAATATTCCTTAAGAATAAAACAACATAAAAAGTCTCGTAAGAGGCTTTTTTTTTGCGTAAATTACGCCTTTAAATAACATAAAAAACTCAATATAATTGAGTCAACAATAAACAACTGCTTTGTAATTAATATTTAGTGATTACAAAACATAACAATAACAGTAAACAATGGGAATTTTAGATTCTGTATTAAAAATATTTGTTGGAGATAAATCCAAGAAAGATGTTAAGGCCATGCAGCCTATCATTGATAAAATAAAACAAGCCGAGGCTGGTTTATCAAACATTAGTATTGATGAACTTAGAGCTAAAACTATTGAGTTTAAACAAACAATAGCGAGCGCAAAAAAAGATGTAGTTGCCGAAATTGAAGCTTTAAAAGAAAAAGCAAACAATACTGCCGACATTGATGCTCGTGAAGACATTTACACTGAAATTGATATTCTAGAAACAAAAACAGTAGAAATTACTGAAAAGGTTTTAAGTGAAATTTTACCAGAAGCCTTTGCTGTGGTTAAAGAAACTGCACGTCGCTTTACAGAAAATGACACTATTACTGTTACTGCATCAGAATATGATCGTGAACTTTCTGCTACTAAAGATTACATTACTCTTGAAGGTGATAATGCACAGTGGGCTACTAGTTGGGATGCTGCTGGAACAATGGTTAATTGGAACATGATTCATTATGACGTACAATTAATTGGTGGTCTTGCATTACACAACGGTAATATTGCCGAAATGCACACCGGAGAAGGTAAAACCTTAATGGCAACATTGCCAGTTTACTTAAATGCTTTAACTGGTAATGGTGTACACTTAGTAACGGTTAATGATTACTTAGCTCGACGTGATAGTGAGTGGATGGCTCCTATTTTCCAATTTCATGGATTAACGATCGATTGTATTGATAATCATCGTCCTAATTCTGAATCAAGAAGAAAAGCTTATAACAGCGATATTGTATACGGAACAAACAATGAGTTTGGTTTCGATTACTTAAGAGATAACATGTCTCACTCTCCTGAAGATTTAGTACAAGGGAAACACAATTTTGCCATTGTCGATGAGGTCGATTCTGTATTAATTGATGATGCACGTACCCCTTTAATTATATCTGGTCCAGTACCAAAAGGAGATGTTCATGAATACGATATGCTAAAGCCTCGTATTTCTAACATTGTAAACCTGCAACAAAAGTTTTTAACTGGTGTTTTAGCTGAGGCTAAAAAACTTATTAAAGAAGGAAATACAAAAGATGGTGGTTTTAAATTATTGCAAGCTTTCCGTGGTATTCCTAAAAATAAAGCTATAATAAAATACTTAAGTGAAGAAGGTGTAAAGCAACTGTTACAAAAAACAGAAAACCAGTACATGCAAGATAACAATCGTGACATGCACTTGATTGACGCCGACCTTTACTATACAATTGAAGAAAAAAACAACCAAATTGACCTAACTGATAAAGGTATTGAACACATCTCGAAAGAAGACAATTCAAATTTCTTTATCCTTCCTGAAATTGCTGTTGAAATTTCTAAAATTGAAAAACTTGGTTTAAGCCCAGAAGAAGAAGCTGAGAAAAAAGAATCTCTTTTCCGCGATTACAGCGTAAAAAGTGAACGTATTCATACGGTTACACAATTATTAAAAGCATATTCTCTTTTTGAAAAAGACACAGAATATGTGGTAATGGACAACAAAGTAAAAATTGTTGATGAGCAAACAGGACGTATCATGGATGGTCGTCGTTTCTCTGATGGTTTACACCAAGCATTAGAAGCCAAAGAAAATGTAAAAATTGAAGATGCTACACAAACGTTAGCTACAGTTACTTTACAAAACTACTTCCGTATGTACAACAAGTTATCTGGAATGACAGGTACTGCTGTTACTGAAGCTGGTGAATTTTGGGAAATTTACAAATTAGATGTTATTGAAATTCCTACAAACAGACCTATTGCTAGAGATGATCGTCAGGATTTAATATACAAAACAAAGCGAGAAAAATATAACGCTGTTATTGAAGATGTTGTTAAGCTTTCTCAAGCTGGGCGACCTGTACTTATTGGTACTACTTCCGTAGAAATTTCGGAATTATTAAGCCGAATGTTAAACATGCGTAAAATTAAGCACAACGTATTGAATGCAAAGCTTCACCAAAAAGAAGCAGATATTGTAGCTGAAGCAGGAAATCCTGGTGTAGTTACTATTGCAACAAACATGGCTGGTCGTGGTACAGATATTAAGCTTTCGCCAGAAGTTTTAGCCGCTGGTGGTTTAGCTATTATTGGTACAGAGCGTCATGATTCTAGACGTGTTGACCGTCAATTACGTGGTCGTGCTGGTCGTCAAGGAGATGTTGGTAGTTCTCAATTCTACGTTTCTTTAGAAGACAACTTAATGCGTTTATTTGGTTCGGAAAGAATTGCTAAACTAATGGACCGCATGAAAATTGAAGATGGTGAAGTTTTACAAGCTTCAATGCTTTCTAATTCTATTGAACGTGCACAGAAAAAAGTTGAAGAAAACAACTTTGGTACTCGTAAACATTTATTAGAATATGACGATGTTATGAATGCACAGCGTGAAGTTGTTTACAAACGTCGTAGACATGCTTTATACGGTGAGCGCTTAAAAGTAGATATTGCAAACATGCTTTATGAAATTTCTGAAAGCATTGCAGAAGGAAATAGTATAGCACAAGATTATAAAAACTTTGAATTTGAACTAATTCGTTATTTCTCAATGGCTAGTCCTGTTACGGAAGAAGAATTCAAAAAGTTAAGTACTCAAAAATTAACAGGTACTTTATACCAAGCTGCTTTAAAACATTACGAAGGTAAAATGGATCATATTTCTGGTCAGGTTTACAAAGTAATTAAGCAAATTAAAGAAGATCCTAATAATAACTTTGAGCGTATTGGTGTTCCTTTTTCTGATGGCCAAAAATCATTAAACGTTCGTACTGATTTAAATAAAGCATACGAATCTGAAGGTCGTCAAATAATTTCAGACTTTGAAAAGAATATTACACTAGCTTTAATTGATGATACTTGGAAAACGCACTTGCGTAAAATGGACGAGTTAAAACAAAGTGTACGTTTAGCTGTTCATGAACAAAAAGATCCTTTATTAATTTATAAGTTTGAAGCTTTTGAATTATTTAAAGGCATGTTAAGCGAAATGAATAAAGAGGTTAGTTCTTTCTTATTAAAAGCAGAATTACCTACTCAAAATCCTAACGTTGCTACTGAAGCTGAAGTTATTGAAGAACAAGTAACACACGAACAAAAAGAAGAGATTGATAACCTAGAAGAACGTACTGCTCAAAACAGACAAGTAACTAATACACAATCTCAACAGCAAGTTGTTCAAGAAACCGTTACTCGTGAAGAACCAAAAATTGGTAGAAACGATAAAGTAGTCATTAAAAATGTTACTACAGGAGAAACACAAACTGTAAAATTCAAGCAAGCTTTACCTTTATTACAAAAAGGTAGTTGGGTTGTTGTTGGTAAAGGGTAAATTAATTACCTCAACATATAAATAAAAAGTCCCGATCAATTAAAATTGATCGGGACTTTTTATTAAATTTTCAATTTTAAAAAAATAATATACAAATGAAAAAAATCACAACTCTAATAATCTCCCTATTTTTATCTTTGCTTTCTTTTAGCCAAATTAAAACAGATGTAAAATTAGGAGAAAAAAGTAAAGAATCTAAAAAATCTAACATTGATCAAATTGTAGGAAATGACGATACTGGAGTTTATATAATTAAAAAGAAATATAAAGGTATCTACGGTCAAAATAGCACTCTTTTTCTAGAGCATTACAATAATGAAATGTCAAAGACTAATTCAGTTAAATTAGAATTAAAAAAAGGCAAAAAAGACAAGAAATATGAATTTATTGCTGACTATAATAATCAACTTTATTTATTTTCATC
>CAZCHR010000089.1:0-10417 GCA_964498665.1 uncultured Tenacibaculum sp.
AATTTATTATTTTCTAAATTTAGAATCTTTACAATTTGAAAATATTGAGAAAATTCTATTACAAAGGAAAAGATTAAAATTCCGAAAATTAATTTTAATCTTTTTCCTTTATAAAAAACTCTAAAAAAAGAAAACAATAAAACTACTACTAGTACATCCCCTAAAAAAGGTCTTATAAACTTATCTTTAATAAAGATAGCTATATATAGTTCTATTAAAAATAAAAATACTGTAACAAAAAAATATTTTTTATCAAGCTTCATTTATCTTGTAAAAACCAATTCTGTTTCTGTAGACATCTCTTGAGAAAAGCCATAACCATCAACATCAAAACCTTTTAAAGCTTCTATCGTTTCAATATTGTTTTCTATAATGTAACGCACCATTAATCCACGTGCTTTTTTAGCAAATGTCATAATTGTTTTATATTGTCCATTTTTAAAATCTTTAAATACCGGAGTAATCATTGGTACTTTTAATACTTTTTTTGGTAATGCCTTAAAATACTCAGTACTTGCTAAATTAATTAACAGCTCACCTTCTACCAGTTCTTCATTTAAAAAGTCTACTAATTGAGTATCCCAAAACTTATATAAATTTTCAGTTCTACCAACTTTAAGTTTTGTACCCATTTCTAAACGATAAGGTTGAATTAAATCTAATGGTTTTAGTAAACCATACAACCCTGATAAAATCCTTAACTTATCTTGTAATTCTGGTATTTTTTCTTCTGATAATGAATTCACATCAATTCCTCTAAATACTTCTCCCATAAAAGAGAAAACTGCTTGTTTAGCATTATCTAATGTAAAATCTGGTTGCCAATTTTGATTTCTATCATAATTTAACGCTGCTAAATCATCAGAGATTTTCATTAACTCAGATAACTTTTTTCTAGATATTGTCTTTAATTTTTTATTTAATTTTATCGATTGATCTAAAAATTTTGGTTGTGTATATAAAGTTGTTGTTGCTTTAGTTTCAAAGTCTAATGACTTTGCTGGAGATATAATAATTTTCATTTCTTCTTAATTTTATCGAAAGATAAAAAGCCTTTTTATTACTTTCTAAACCTTTCAGTAATATATACTAATAACAATATTGATAAATCTAATACTTGTTATATTTTTAACCCATCAAAAGATAAAAACACGTTTTCTGGTAATTCTTTTTCAACCTCAGCATGAAAGCCTAACAACTCACTAATATGAGTTAAATAAGCTCTTTTAGGTTTTATTTCTTCTATAAAAGTTAATGCTTCTTTTAAATTAAAATGTGTTGCATGTTCCTCTATTCTTAAACCAGTAACAATTAGTGTATCTAAATTTAATAACTTTTTTTTCTCGTCTTGAGTTATTGTTTTTATATCGGTTAGATAAGCTATATTATTAAAACGATACCCTAAAATTGGTAACTGACCATGCATCACCTCTATGGGAGTTACCTCTACTCCGTTTAGAGCAAAACTTTTTTTATGACTAATAATTGTTGATGTTACTTTTGGTGCGCTAGGATACCTATTTTCTGTAGCAAAAATATAATCATATCTTTTCTTTAATTTCCCTAAAACTCTTTCAGATGCATATAAAGGTACAGCTCCCATTTGAAAACAATATGGTCTAATTTCATCTAAACCCGCAATATGATCGGCATGTTCGTGAGTAAATAATATTCCGTTTATTGAAGCTACTTCTTCACGCATCATTTGCTGACGAAAATCAGGACCACAATCTATCACATAAGTCAGATAATCCCAAGAAACTAATATTGACGAACGTAATCTTTTATCTCTAAAATCATTAGAAAACGCTACTGGATGCTTACTTGTAAGCATTGGAACTCCCGTAGAAGTACCTGTACCTAAAAAAGTTACTTTTATTTCTTTTTTTTTATCCATTTGTTACACAAAAATACGACAAAAATTGTCTGATACTTCCTATTTTCAGTACATTTGTTATAACGTAACAAAATATAATAGAATGGCAATTACGCTTAAAGGAGATCAAAAAATAAGTACAGTACCAACTACGAGAAGCAAAGCTTTAAAAGTAAACTTAAATGCTCACATTTATGGTACTTTCGCTGAAATAGGAGCTGGACAAGAAACTGTTCGTAATTTTTTTAGAGCTGGTGGAGCATCTGGTACTATTGCAAAAGCAATGAGTGCTTATGATAAAGATTTTTCTGATGCTATTTATGGTATAGAGGAAGATAGTCGTTATGTTACAGAGCCTCGATTAAAAAAAATGCTAAGGCATGAAATGGATTTAATTGAAGAACGCCTTGATCGTGAAAAACATCCTGATAAATTATTTTTTAGTTATGCTAATACTGTAGCTACTATTAATTTTTCTAAAAAATTTAAAGGTCATGGTTGGGTTGGAATTCGTTTTCAACTAGACCCACTTGAAGATTATAATGAAATTATATTGCACTTACGTTTTAAAGAAACTGATGCTAGACAGCAACAAGAAACTTTAGGAATATTAGGTGTTAACTTAGTTTATGGAGCTTATTATTTAAATGACAGTCCTAAAGAATTATTAAAATCTTTTTACGACAATATTGATAATGATCGTTTAGAAATTGATATGATTAACTTTTCTGGACCACGTTTTATGTATGTTGATAATCGATTAATGAGTTTACAGTTGGTTAAAAACGGAATGACCAATGCTGTAATGTTTGGTCCTGACGGAAATAATTTACTACCTGCTCAAGTTCTTTACAAAAAAAATATTTTAGCTCTAAGAGGTAGTTATCGTCCAGTTACAAAAGTTAACATGGATATGTTTGAAAGATCTAAACAATTATTTTTAGCTGAGAAAAAAGTTAATCCTGAAAAGACACAAATTATATTCGAAATTACACTAAGTAACCTTAGAGCCGAAGGAGAAATTAATGAACGTGATTTCTTAGACAGAGCTGAACTGTTATGTGCCTTAGGTCAAAATGTAATGATCACAAATTATCAAGAATATTATAGATTGATAGATTATTTTAGTGAATTTACTAAAGAAAGAATGGGACTTGCAATGGGAGTTTACAATCTTATTCAAATTTTTGATGAAAAATATTATCGCGATTTAAGTGGTGGTATACTAGAAGCTTTTGGTAAGTTATTTTATCGTGATTTAAAAGTATATATGTATCCTTACAAAGATGAAGAATCTGGTAATTATATTACTAGCGACAATTTAAAGGTGCATCCTAGAATGAAAGAATTATATAAATTCTTTAAAAACAACGGAAGACTAATTGATATTAAAGATTTTGATCAAGACATTTTACATATTTTCTCTCGAAAAGTATTAAAGATGATTAAAAACAATGAAGAAGGATGGGAAGAAATGCTTCCTGAAGGAGTTTCTGAAGCAATTAAAGAAAAACGCTTATTTGGTTGTTCTAGAAAAAAACGAGTATAAAAACTTTATTTCTCATTAAACCTTTTACTATATTTAAAGTCTAACTACCAAATAATTGTTAGTTGACTGACGAAAGAAAACTTATTGAACAGCTACAAAATGTTAAAACTAAAGAAGTAGCTTTTAAAAATTTAATATCGCAATATAAAGAGCGACTGTATTGGCATATAAGAAAAATTGTAATTCATCATGCAGATGCAGATGATGTTTTGCAAAATACATTTATAAAAATATTTAAAAATATAAATAATTTTAAACAAGACAGTAAACTCTATTCTTGGATGTATCGAATAGCTACAAATGAATCAATAACCTTTATTAATAAAAGAGCAAAACAGAATAATATTGATATTACTGATTATCAAAATCAATTAGTTTCTAGTTTAGATAGCGATAATTGGTTTTCTGGTGACGAAATTCAGCATATACTTCAAAAAGCCATTTCTACATTACCACAAAAGCAACAATTAGTTTTTAATATGAAGTATTTTGATGAAATGAAATACAAAGATATATCTGATATTTTAGAAACCTCTGTCGGTGGATTAAAAGCATCATATCATATAGCTGTAAAAAAAATTGAACAATTTATTAAAAACTATAATTAAACCTTTTGTGAAAAATTGAGTCTTAAGAATAAGATGGATAAAGAACTAAAAAATAACGTAGATTTTATAGATCAACTAGTTGATAAAAAAACTGGTTTTAATATTCCTGAGAATTATTTTAATGGAATAGAAGAAAAAGTTTCTTCATCTTTATTTTTAGATAGTTTATCTAAAGAAAATTCTTTTAAAACACCTTCAGATTATTTTGAAACTATTGAAGATAATATTTTCTCTAATTTAAATTTAAATGAAGAGAAAAAAGATGTTAAAGTTATTTCAATTAGAAAAAGGGTATTAAAGTTAATTCCTTTAACGGCAGCTGCATCTTTATTACTATTTATTACTCTTAACTATTTTAATACTAATACCTCTATTACATTTGATGAAATTACAAGTACAGATATAGAATATTGGTACGAAAATGGATATGGTGACAATGACAATGACGAATTAGCTATCGTTTTTAATTCCTCATCTTTAGAAGACGACTCATTATCTTCTATAAATGATGACAATTTAGAAGAATATCTAAATGATATTGATAATACTGATTTTATAAATGAAATTCAATAAAATGAAAAAAATATTATTATTCGTATTTGCTTTAGGTATTTATACCTCTACAGTAAATGCACAGCACAAAAAAGGAAGAGAAAAAATTAGGGCTTATAAAATTTCTTTTCTTACTGAAAAATTAAATCTTACTTCTAATGAAGCTGAAAAATTTTGGCCCATATACAATAAGTATAACAAAAAAATGATGCAACTTCATAGAGAAGAACGTTATAATATTAGAAAGCAAGTTATAGAAAACGGAGGTGTGGATAAGCTTTCCGAAAAAGACTCTAAAAATATTTTAGAAAAAATTAGAAATATTGCTAAACAACGTTATGAGGTAAAAACAAACTTTCATGATAAAGTTTCTAAAATACTTCCTTTAAAAAAAATACTAACTCTAGAAATTGCTGAACATGAGTTTAATAGAAAACTTTTTAAAAAGTATAAAAATAAAAAAAGGAGAAAATAAAAGTATAAGACAACTTTATGAGTTACCTTATACTTTTAACTAAATTATCTTCTATATTGTTTTGTCTCTTCAAAAACATGTTCAAGAATTTGTTTTTCTTTATCATCAAATTCTAAATTACGTCTCTTCATAACAACATCAGCTACTTCAAAAACTTTATTCGTTTTATATTCTGTAAATCCAGAAGCTCCTCCCCAACTAAATGATGGTACAAAATTTCTTGGAAATCCGCTACCAAAAATATTTGCAGAAACCCCTACAACAGTTCCAGTATTAAACATTGTGTTTATTCCACATTTAGAATGATCTCCCATCATTAACCCGCAAAATTGTAATCCTGTTTTTGTAAATCGACCAGTCTCATAATTCCACAATTTAACTTCAGCATAATTATTCTTTAAATTAGAATTATTACTATCTGCTCCAATATTACACCATTCTCCTAAAACTGAATTCCCTAAGAAACCATCGTGACCTTTATTAGAATGCCCCATTAAAACAGAATTATTCACCTCTCCTCCAACCTTACAAAAAGGTCCTAATGTGGTAGCTCCATAAATTTTAGCTCCTAATTTTAGTACTGAATTCTCACACATTGCTAAAGCTCCTCTTACAACAACCCCTTCCATTACTTCAGCATTCTTACCAATATAAATTGGACCATTTGTAGCATTTAAAGTAGCGAAAGTTAATTTTGCTCCTTCCTCTAAAAAAATATCTTCTCTTTTTACACAATTTACTGTTTCTGGAATTGGTTCTGAGGTTCTACCTTCTGTAATTAAATTAAAATCAGCTCGAATAGCTTTATCGTTTAATGAAAAAATATCCCAAGTATTTTTAATCTGGATTAATTCATCTTCAAATTCTATTTGTTCATAATTTGAAAAATCAACCTCCTCTTGCGAATCAATAGTATAAAAAGCAATAACATCTTCTCCTTTAAATATCGCTTGATTCTGAGTTAAATTCTGCACCATCTCAACCAAAGGTTTTGTTGGTAAAAACGATGCATTTAACATCACGTTTTCTTCCATTTCAACCATAGGGTACTTTTCTTCTAAATATTCCTCGGTAATTGTTGTTGTTGTTGTCCCTAAGTACTTTTCCCATTTTTCTCTAATAGTTAAAATACCTACTCTAATATCAGCAACTGGTCTTGTATATGTAAAAGGTAATAATGCAGTACGCACATCACCGTCAAATAAAATATAATTCATTTTAGTAATTTTTTGAAGCAACACAAAGCTACTACTTTCAATTCATTTTACAAGTCAAAATATTAATCTTACTTTTGTTACTACAACACATCTTTTATTCTTTTTAAACTATGAAAAAAATATTAGCTTTAATTCTTATTAGCATAGCTTTAATTACTGCTTTTTATTATGCATTTATTTATTATATACCCTATAGTGAAGGTGTTCGTTCTGGTGAGTTGATAAAAATTAGCCGCAAAGGTATTTTAGCTAAAACATGGGAAGGTGAAATTAGTCAAGGAATTTCTGGAGCTCAAATTTTTGCTTTCTCTATTGAAGATAGTGAAGATGTTGTAATTAAAAATTTACAAAAATTTCAAGGCAGGTATGTTAAAGTCACCTATAAAGAACGCTACGGAACCTTTTTTTGGTTAGGTGACACTAAATATTTTATTACCAAAGTAGAAGAAGAACAATCTCCACATTTTAGAGGCTTAAATAATGATAATGAGTAATAAAACCTATAAACACGTAGCCGAAACTCGCATCACTATTTCAGAATTAATGTTACCATCTCATGCTAATTTTAGCGGTAAAATACATGGTGGTTATGTTTTATCATTATTAGATCAAATTGCTTTTACTTGCGCCTCTAAACATTCTGGTGAATATTGTGTTACCGCATCTGTAGATACTGTTGATTTTTTAAACCCAATTGAAGTTGGTGAACTAGTTACCATGAAAGCTTCAATAAACTTTGTGGGTAGAACCTCTATGGTAGTTGGTGTTCGTGTTGAAGCAGAAAACATAAGAACAGGAAAAAAGAAACATTGTAATTCTTCTTATTTTACAATGGTTGCTAAAAATAAAGATGGCAAAAGCATTAAAGTTCCAGGTTTAATTGTTAATGATGAGCTCGAAGTTCGTCGTTTTTTAAAAGCTATTAAACGTATTGAAATGAAAAAGAAGCGTCAAGAAGAATTTGATAGTGACGATTTTGTTCCACATAACTACATAAAATACTTAGAAAATTATAATGTGAAAATTGAACTATAATTGATGTCAGAAATTATTGATTTGAGTCAGGAAATATATGAGGGAATGCCTGTTTACAAAAGTCTTCCTCAAGTAAAAATGAGTGTTCATAATACACATGAAGAATGGGATAATATTGAAAATCCAACTACTCAAACTCCAGCAGTATATAAATTAGAATTAGGAGAACATACAGGTACACATGTAGATGCCATAAACCATATGGCAGCAAAACACGAAGGAAAATCGATTGACACCATGCCCCTTTCTATGTTTTATACAGAAGGCATTTGTTTAGATTTTTCTCATAAAAACTTACAAGAATTAATTACTGCAGAGGAAGTAAAAATAGCTTTAAGAAAAGATAATTTAACTATTAATAAAGGGGACACTGTTCTTTTTTACACCAATCATTATCGTAAACACTTTATTACCGATAACTGGAGCAAAGGCCCAGGAATTACAGCTGAATGCGCCCAATGGTTAGGAGAAAAAAAATTGCAGCTTTTGGAGTCGAAACGATGTCTACTGGAGTACCCAAGATTTCTAACAAAGAAGTACATCATATTTGTGGTGAATTAAATTTTACTCATTATGAAAACATGATAAACCTCCATAAATTAATTAACAGAGGAAGGTTTCGTTTTATAGGGTTGCCTTTAAAAATAAGAGAAGGAACTGGTTCTCCTGTAAGAGCAGTTGCCATTTTTGAATAAAAAACAGTCTTTCTGCTCTTGATATTTAATGTTAAAAAATCAACTTCTCTAACCATCAGTTACAAGTCATTAAAAAAGGCTTATATTATTAATGTTGTGGTTCATATTTCGCTTACCTACTAACGAAATTAATAACTAAAAATTGCAGCTTGTTTATAACAAGAAACGAAAATTAATCTTTAAATTTATCACGTATGAAAAACAGAAAAAACAAAGTAAATAACTTTTTAAAAATAGGAATTCTTCTCTTCGGAATTTCTTTATTTCTATGGAATTGTCAAAATGACTTTGATTCTAATATAGAAAATATTAATTCAGAACATCAGCATCCTACTTCTGAATTCAATATTGAAAATCTATCCCTTGAGGAAATTTCTAACGATATTGTATTTAAAGATTTTCAACAAAAAATAAACATCTCTAAAATTCAAGATAAAAACACTATTTTTCAAAAAGCTAAAATTTCTTTAAAAACACACAATACTTTTAATAGAAATACAGAACATCCTGTTATTTTTACCGATAAGGTTAAGAAAATTCAAAAAGGAAATTACACCTCTTATACCTTTAAATTAATTTTTCCTGATTATAATAACTCTAATGAGTTTTATAATCTTGTACTTCAAGAAAATAATGGAAAACAAGAAATATTTACATTTAAATATTATACATCTCAACAAAATAAAAATACACAGAACAAATCTCTGTTAACTAATTACACAATGTCTAGAGGATTATGTTATCCTGATCAACAAAACTGTAATGGAGGTAGCGGTGATCTTGGTGGTGGAAATAATAACAGTGGTATAACATGTACAGAGTCTATTGTTCTTGTTTCTGTTCCTTGTACTGGTCAAGGGAATCATGACGTAGGACAAACCTGTTTATGTGGTACCTTTTCTAATGGTGGGTATGTTAGTTGTAGTAGAGCTTATTTACGTGAAGAAAAAAGACTTGATTGCATTTCTAATACAACAGGAGAACCTGTCGATTACTCTGATGGTACTACAGGTGGTACTTTTGGCGGTGATTCCAATAACAATAATACTTCAACTGTAACCATAATTACAACACCTATTACAGAGATCATACCAGAAGGAGCATTAGAAGCATGGTTAACAAACTATATACAACCTAACCAAGAAGAAACATACTGGATAAATAAACAATTAAACACTAATAACACTCAAGTTATTGCTGATTTATACTATTTTTCAGTTTCTAATAATTATTCTACAGAAGCTAAAGCTTGGGCTAAAGGACAAATTGAATTAGAAACCTTAATAGAAGACAGTAAAAGAAACTGGAGACCTAGTATAGGTATTATAGCTAATAATCCAAATTTATAATACACTCATTCAGATTCAGATGCTGATAGAGCCTATTTTAAAATGACAGATGGGTCAATTCTAGTTACCAGTGGTGTTGAACAAAAATTAACAGAATCAGGAGATTTAACTAATAAATATAGAGATACAGCTGGTAATTCTTTTGGGCAATTTTACTATATAAAATTACCTAACCAACCTTTCGCAGAAATGCTTTTTAACCCAGACAATTTAGCTGACGGTCTAGAAGATTTATTTCGATTAGCCGGTCTTGAACTTGGTAAAAATCTAGGGCGCTATGTATTACCTATTGAAGATATTAAAATTCTTATTGATGGAAAAGATTTTGATGGACAAGACGTTTCTAGATGGAAAGCAGCTGGTTTTTTATTATTAACGGTAGTACCAGGAAGTAAAGCTTTGAAACCTGTTGCTAGAATTGCTGCTAATGCGACAAGATGGGTAAAAGTTATTTCGATTAATGGAAAGACTTATAGATATACTAGTAAAGTGTTAAATGGAGTTGTAGATTTTGGTTCATATCAGAGTACAAGATTTAGAACAATCTTAGGTATTGCAAATGATGCTACAAGGCAAGCACATCATGTTTTATCAAGAAATTTAAGAGATCATAGAGTTATATAGAAATTAGCTAAAAATAAAGCAAATCCATTTCATATTGATGAACTTTTAAACGGAATACCAGTTGATGCTTGGAGAAATCAGCCCAATCATCCCTTATATGATGATAGAGTCGAAGTATTATTAAATTCAATATCTAATAATTTAAGTTTAGGAGATACTTTTATTGAGATGGAGAAAATAATAGTTAAAATAAAAAAAGTAATAACAGATAATCCAACTACACATTTAAATGATTTAATTTTTTAAGTATGAATTATTACAGAATAAAAAGAGATTTAACAAATATGAAAATAGTTGGAACATTTCCACAAATAGAAACTGCTATTTATGACTGTGACCCATTCGAAGATGAAAACTTTATTGATAATTTAGGATTTAAAAGAATTGAGTTATACATTTAGTTTCTGTTTTATTTGATTTTGATAAACAGGTTTATT
>CAZCHR010000090.1:0-10403 GCA_964498665.1 uncultured Tenacibaculum sp.
CGTCTATTTCCATAAGATAAATCTTTAACTTTCTTATTACAGAACTCATTTATTATATCAGGTAAAGTAACTTTTTTCGAAAGATACATTTCTATTGTTTTTTTTACCGACAAGCTCTTCAGTAAGTATCCATCTTGCGGTAAATAAGAAATTACATCTTTATATTTATACGGTTGCTTAAGTACTTTATTATTGAATTTAAAAAAGCTAAAATCTGCTTTTTCTACTCCAAATAAAACTTTAAGCAATGTAGACTTTCCAGAACCATTTCTACCTAGTATTGCTACAATTTCAGATGGATTTAGTTTTAAATACACTCCGTTTAAAATTCGAGTGTCTTTATACTTTTTAACTATACTATCAGCTTCAAAACTACAAGACATTATAAATCATTTTTGCGACCACACCTATCATAAAATTTAACATAAATACGAATAAGAACAATTGTGTTTTGGTTATAGATTTATTAAAATAATAATAAAATTCTTGTTGCTTAAAATAAGTTGAATATATAAAATATGGCAACCATCCAAGACTAATAAAAAATACTAATCCGACAAAAAAGCTTGTTAAAAAAGTAATTAAGAAAGAGAACACAATTCCATATAAAAATGACTTGGAATAAAACTGTAAAAAGAATCTTAGTGTTTGAATATATTTCGCCATGGTTATTTTATAGAAAACTCATATAAATTACCTCCTTTTAAATGTGCTTTCTCATCTGTAATAAATAGTGTATTATTATTTTTAAAAGCAACTCCTTCTTTTTGAGAAATATGATTAAATGAATATTCTTTTACAACTCCACTAAAAAAATCATCATCTTTAAAATCAGTAAAAACGAGTACTGATTGATGATTTAGCAACACTACTTTTTCACCATTTGCGGAAATTGCAGCAGCAGTTATCCAACAATGTAAATCATTACAAAATTCATACTCTGAAATATATTCGGCGACATAATTACCTTTGCTTGCAGGTATTTTATATAATGATGTTTTACCATACTTATCTTTTACCCTACTCTTTGTAATTACATATATAAATCCGTTTTTATAAAACATGCTTTCTGCATCGAAAAAACGGTTTTTCTTTTTTGGTGGAAACTTTTCTTGTGAAGGATAAGAAAAGTGTATTTTCTCAACCTCAACTTTATCTTTGGTTAATAAATCTTGATACTTAATTTTAAGTATTTTTAAATCTTTTCGTTTGTTATTATTATTCCCAAAATCTCCAATATATAAGTTTCCTTCACTATCAGAAGTTATATCTTCCCAATCTTTATTTTTTGCTTCAATAATTATTTTACGTATAATTTTTCCTTTAGTATCAACTCCGTAAATAATTGGCTCATTTCCGCTATCATTTAGCATCCATAATAAATCAGAATCGTTTATTTTTTCTACTCCTGAAGCTTCATTTAAAGTTTCAGGTAAACTAGATAGTAGTTTTAGTTGTCCAAAATTTTGACAACTAATTATAAATAAAAAAGTAAAAAGTAAAAAAAGTTTTTTCATAATAGTTTTACCAACCTCCAGAAGCGCCGCCGCCGCCGCCCATTCCACCGCCGAAACCTCCTCCGAAGCCGCCGCTACCAAAACCTCCTGATGATCCTCCGAAACCACCACCAAAACCGCCGCTGCCGAAACCTCCTCGACCAGCGTTACTTAAAATAATCGTTTCTAAAATATCTCTTGAATCTGTTCTTCTATAATTTTTTCTACCTCCACCACGGTTTCCTCTATTACCCCTAGAAATTAAAATAAAGAATATGATAATGATGATGATGAAAATAATAAATCCAGGATCAAAACCTTTTGAAGATTCTTTTCGAGTTCCTTTATATTCACCAGCCAAAGCATCAAATATAACAGTTGTTCCTTTATCTAAACCTGCAAAATAATTACCCGATTTAAATTCTGGAATCATTACTCTGTTAATAATTCTTTCCGACATTAAATCTGTTAATAAATATTCTACTCCATAACCTGTTGCAATATCAATTTTACGATCTTTTACTGCTAATGTAATAAGTACTCCATTATCTTTATCTACTTGACCTATTCCCCATTCAGAAAGCCATTTAGCCCCAACTAGAGAAATATCATCACCATTTAATGTTTTAACGGTCGCAATTACGACTTGAGTAGAAGTTGTGTCTGAATACTTTACTAACTTAGTTTCTAAAAGTTGTTTTTGATTTGCTGAAAAAATGTTTGCATAATCATAAACACTTGTTTGTTCCTTAAGAGCAGGTTTTTCAGGAATTTTAAATCCGTCTTGGGAATATATATTACAGACAAAGAACAGAATTGTAACAGTAAATATTCTAGTAAAGTTTTTAAATATTTTCTTCATTCAAATTATCCTTTTGAAATTTCATTAGACAATTCATCTTCATCATTAATTTGCCAAGGAAAATGTTCTTTTAATTCTTCTCCTGCTTTTAAAACTCCATCAATAATTCCTTGCTTAAAGTTCCCTAATTTAAATTGTTGTTGTATAACGTTTTTAGTAGATTCCCAAAAGTTTGCAGATACAACAGCATCTATACCTTTATCACCATAAATAACAAATTTATGATCATCAACAGCAATATAAATTAACACTGCATTTTGTTGTTTAGTATTAAACATTTTAAGCATTCGAAATACTTCTAATGCACGATTATAATGAGAAATCTTAGTTGATTTCTCAATATGAACACGGATTTCACCAGAAGTATTTCTTTCAGCTTTTCTAATAGCTTGTACAATTTCTAACTCTTCATTTGAAGATAAAAACTCTTCTACTATCGACATTATTTTTTAGTATAATCATTAACGTCTGGAGCTTTTTCTGCTCCTTCATCTGCGTTAAATCTTTCTTTCTTTTCAAAGCCAAAAATTCCCGCTAAGATATTACCTGGAAATGCTCTTATGTGCTTGTTGTATGGTGTAACTTCTTTATTAAAACGATCGCGTTCAATTTTAATACGATTTTCTGTACGCTCTAACTCGTTCATCATTTCTTTATAATTCTCATTAGCTTTTAACTCAGGATAACGTTCGAAAACTGCTAACAAACGTGATAATGCAGAGGTTAATCCGCTTTGAGCTTGTTTGAATTGCTCTAACTGTTGTGGTGTAATATTACTTGGATCTATTTGAATACTTGTAGCTTTAGATCTTGCCTCGATAACTTTTACAAAAGTTTCTTGCTCATGCTCAGCATAACGTTCAGCAACTTTCATTAAATTAGGAATTAAATCGGCTCTACGTTGGTAAGCACTTTCTACATTAGACCATTTTTCTTCTATGTTTTCTTCTAAATTTATTGTAGTATTATAAAATCCTTTTGCTGATGAATATAAAGCAAACCCAATAATTGCTATAATAATTATAGGAAGTAATTTTTTCATAATTTTTGATTTTCGTTTTATAATTGGTTTTTAATTTTTTTTAATTCAGCTTTTACTTTTTCTAATCTACTAATAATTTCATGATTACTAATAACTTTACTCGGATTTTTCTTAAGCTTTTGCTTTGCTCCTTCTAAAGTGAACCCTCTTTCTTTTACAAGATTAAATATCAATTTAAAATTATCAACATCATCTTTTGTAAACAAACGGTTTCCCTTTGCATTTTTTTTGGGATTTATAATATCAAATTCACTGTCCCAAAAACGAATTAGAGAAGTATTAACACTAAAGGCCTTAGCTACTTCTCCAATTTTATAATATCTTTTATCAGGTAATTCTACGTACATATTTAATCGCAACATTAATTAATCATACGATTGTCCTTTTTGCTGTGAAGCTTTTTGCATTGCAATAAATTCTTCTGGAGTTAAATCTCCATAATAATAATAAATAGGGTTTACTTTTCTACCATTTTTATGTACCTCATAATGTAAGTGAGGTGCTGCAGAACGCCCCGTATTACCTACATAACCAATTAAATCTCCTCTTTTTACTTTTTGTCCTTTTTTAGCAACTATTTTGCTCATATGTGCATAAATAGTTTCGTAACCATATCCATGATCTATATATACAACTTTACCAAAAGTAGAACTTCTATGTGCTTTTTTTATTTTTCCATTTCCTGATGCAAAAATTGGTGTACCAGTTGGCGCTGTAAAATCCATACCATAATGCATTTTCCATGATTTTAAAATTGGATGCATTCTCATACCGTAACCAGATGCCATTCTTTTTAAATCTTCATTTTTTACTGGTTGTATTGCAGGTATTGATGCTAACATTTTTTCTTTTTCTTTAGCTAAACTTACAATTTCATCTAACGATTTTGATTGCACTACCATCTGTTTAGACAAAACATCTATCTCTTTGGTCACATTTTTAATCATTTCACTATTATCAAAACCATCTAAATGTTTATACCTATTTACTCCTCCAAAACCAGCTTTTCGTTGTTCTTCTGGTATTGGGCTTGTTTCAAAATATGTTCTATAAATATTATTATCTCTTTCTTGTAGCTCTGTTAAAATATTAGAACTCTCTTCCATTTTTTTTGAAAGTAACTCATAATGCAATTGTAAATTTTCTAATTCTCTTTTTTGAGTACGTTCTTTTGGAGACATTAAAAACTGACTAAACCCGATAAAACCGAAAAAAGCTATTAACATAGCTCCTAAAACCCATAAAACACTTTTTTTAAAGGTTTCGCTTTTTTTAGGTTCTATTTTTCTGTAAGATAGAGTTTCAGGATCGTAATAATATTTTACTTTCGCCATAATACTAATTATACTATTTTTGTGCTCTTTAAACGAGCAGCCTCAAAAGAGGCTATTGTTTGGAAACACACAAATTTACAAAATGTTTTAAAACTTCTTTTCTTAAGTAGTTTTTTAATGATACTTTAACAGAAATCAAGATATTCGAGTTGTATGAAATCTCAAGAAATAAGATCTAAATTTTTAGAATTTTTTAAATCTAAAAACCACCAAATTGTTCCGTCTGCACCAATGGTATTAAAGAACGACCCGACTTTAATGTTTGTAAATGCTGGAATGGTTCCTTTTAAAGAATATTTTTTAGGTCAGAAAAAAGTAGTTAATTCCAGAATTGCTGATTCTCAAAAATGTTTACGTGTTTCAGGAAAACATAACGATTTAGAAGAAGTAGGAAAAGACACTTATCATCATACATTATTTGAAATGCTTGGTAACTGGAGTTTTGGAGATTATTTTAAAAAAGATGCTATTGCTTGGGCATGGGAACTACTTACCGAAGTATACAAAATAGATAAAGACATTTTATATGTTACTATTTTTGAAGGAGATAAAGAAGAAGGTTTAGAAAAAGATACTGAAGCATATGATATTTGGAAACAATACATTGCTGAAGACAGAATTTTACTAGGAAATAAAAAAGATAATTTCTGGGAAATGGGCGCTCAAGGACCTTGTGGACCATGTTCGGAAATTCATATAGATATTAGATCTGAAGAAGAAAGAGCTAAAGTACCTGGGGCTTCATTAGTAAATTTAGACCACCCACATGTTGTAGAAGTATGGAACTTAGTTTTTATGCAATATAACCGTAAAGCTAACGGAAGTTTAGAAAACTTACCATCAACACATATTGATACTGGTATGGGGTTTGAACGTCTATGTATGGCGCTACAAGGTGTTCAATCTAACTACGATACTGATGTATTTACTCCGATTATTAGAGAAATAGAAACAATTACTGGTGTAAAATATGAAGACACTAGTACTTCAGGTGACGAAACTGATATTGCAATTCGTGTTATCGCAGATCATGTTCGTGCTGTAGCATTTTCTATTGCTGATGGTCAATTACCAAGTAATACAGGTGCTGGCTATGTTATCAGAAGAATATTAAGAAGAGCTATTCGTTACGGATTTACTTTTTTAAATCAAAAAGAACCTTTTATCTACAAATTAGTAGAAACACTAAGTTCTCAAATGGGTGATGCTTTCCCTGAAATAAAAGCACAAGAACAATTAGCACATAATGTAATTAAGGAAGAAGAACATTCATTCTTAAAAACTTTAGAACAAGGTTTACTTTTATTAGATACCATTACCACAAATACAAATACTAGAATAATTTCAGGAAGAAAAGTGTTTGAACTGAAAGATACTTATGGTTTCCCTGAAGATTTAACAGCCTTAGTTTTATCTGAAAAAGGTTTTACTTATAATGAAGAAGAATATAAAACGGCTTTAAAAGAGCAACAAGATAGAGGAAGAGCAGCAACTGCTATTGAAACTGATGATTGGAATATTTTAATAGAAGATGACGAAGAAGAATTTATCGGTTATGATACGTTAACTGCTGATGTTAAGTTAACACGTTACAGAAAAGTAACTACAAAAAAAGATGGTGAACAATACCAATTGGTATTTAACATGACTCCTTTTTATCCTGAAGGTGGTGGACAGGTTGGAGATGTTGGTTATTTAGAAACTTCTAACGGAGACGTAATCTATGTTGTTAACACTAAAAAAGAAAATAACTTAATTATTCATTACACTAAGAATTTACCAGAAAATATATCAGAAAAATTTAAAGCTGTAGTAAATGAAGAAGCAAGAAATTTATCTGCAAGCAACCATACTGCAACACACTTATTACACCAAGCTTTACGCAGTATTTTAGGTACTCATGTAGAGCAAAAAGGATCATTAGTAAGTCCGAAACATTTACGATTCGATTTTTCTCATTTCTCTAAAGTAGATGCAGATCAATTAAAAGAAGTTGAAGATTTTGTAAATGCTCGTATACGTGAAAACCTTCCTTTGATAGAAAGAAGAAACATACCTATGCAACAAGCTATTGACGAAGGTGCAATGGCATTGTTTGGAGAAAAATACGGAGATTCGGTAAGAGCAATTAAGTTTGGTCAATCTATGGAGCTATGTGGTGGAACTCACGTACCACAAACAGGAAACATTTGGCATTTTAAAATAAAATCTGAAGGAGCTGTTGCTTCAGGGATTAGAAGAATTGAAGCAATTACTAACGTTGCTGTTGGTAATTATTTTGAAGATGTTGATCGTAATTTTTCAAACCTAAAACAATTATTAAAAAACCCTAAAGATGTAATTAAATCGGTAACTAACTTACAGGATGAAAATACAGCTTTAAAGAAACAAATTGAGCAATTATTAAAAGATAAAGCTCAGAATTTATCAGGTGAATTAAGAAATCAACTACAAGAAATAAACGGAGTTAGATTCTTAGCAACTAAAGTAGATTTAGATGCCAATGGAATTAAAAACTTAGCCTTTGCTTTAGGAAAAGAGTTTGATAACTTATTCTTATTTTTTGCTACTTCGGAAAAAGCAGACAAAGCTATGTTAACTTGTTACATTTCTAAAGAATTAGCTACAGAACGTGGTTATGATGCTGGAAAAGTAGTTAGAGAATTAGGAAAACTAATCCACGGTGGTGGTGGTGGTCAAAATTTCTTTGCAACTGCTGGTGGTAAAACCCCAGGAGGAATTCCAAAAGCTTTAGAAAAAGCAAAAGATTACTTGATTTAAAACTTAACTTAAATAAACAAAAAGGTTCAAAGAAATTAATCTTTGAACCTTTTTTATTGCAACGCATCTTTATAAGTACTTATAGCTCTTTTTCGTGCAAACTTATGCTCAACTATAGGCTTTGGATAGGTTAGTTCATCAAAATCTTCAACCCATTTTCTAATATAATGTAAGTCTTTATCGAATTTTTTTAATTGCGCTTCTGGATTAAAAACTCTAAAATACGGAGCTGCATCACAACCTGTACCTGCTGCCCATTGCCAGTTTCCGTTATTCGCAGACAGTTCATAGTCTAATAACTTCTCTGCAAAATATGCTTCTCCCCATCGCCAATCTATTAACAGGTGTTTACACAAAAATCCAGCAGTAATCATACGAACACGGTTGTGCATATACCCTGTTTTATTCAGTTCTCTCATACCTGCATCTACCATAGGGTAACCCGTTTCTCCTCTACACCATTTTTTAAATTCTTCTTCGTTATTACGCCATGGTATTGCATCGTATTTTTGACGAAAATTATTGGTTACCACTTTTGGAAAATAATATAATATCTGCATAAAAAATTCACGCCAAATCAATTCACTTAAAAAAGTTGCATTTTTTTTTAAAGCAAATTTTACCATTTTACGAACACTTACCAATCCGAATCGAAAATAAGGCGACAAATAAGAGGTTTTATCTTGACTTGGAAAATCTCTAACCTCATCATAATTTTCTAAAAAAGTTAAATTGTAAGGTTTTACTTTTATATTACTTTGTGCAAACCCAATTGTTTCCAATGAAGGTAAATCAGAGTTAAATTGATAAAAATTATTAAACTCAATCTTAAATTCTTTGATGTCTTTTTCTTCTGAAAACTGTTGTAACCATTTATTTTTATAAGGAGTGTAAACCGTATAAGGCAATCCATCGTTTTTAACAATTTCGTTTTGCTCAAAAATTACTTGGTCTTTAAATGTTTTAAATTGAATGTTTTTTGAAGCTAAAAATTTTTCAACTTCAGCATCTCTATTCAAAGCATAAGGTTCGTAATCTTTGTTGGTGTAAACAGATTCAACATTAAAATTATTAATTAATTTTTGCCATATATCAAGTGGCTTACCTACCTCAATTAACAAAGATGATTTGTTCTCTTTGAGCTGCTTATCAATATTTGATAAAGTTTCATAAATAAAAGAAACACGGGCATCATCTTTGGGCAATTTTCCTAAAATTTCTTCATCGAAAATAAAAACTAGAAGTACTTTTTTTCCGGTTTTTAAAGCTTCAGATAATCCTTTATTATCGTCTAATCGTAAATCACGTCGAAACCAAAAAATCGAAATTTTATTTATCATTAAATAGTTTATCTAAGGTTGTAAAACGATGTTGAAAAATCCCTTTTAATTGTCTTTTTATAAAAACTACTTGAGCTATGTGACCTAAAAAACCAAATGGAATTTTATAAGATATTTTGTCTTTCATCAAGGTTTTTCCGTTTGGTAATGTTTCAAACCAATGCTCGTGATGCCACATTTTGTAAGGTCCAAAACGTTGTTCATCAATAAAAAAATGTTTATCTTTTACTTGTGTAATTTCGGTTACCCAACTTGTTTTTATACCTGGTAAAACTGCAACTTTGTATGTTATTATCTGACCAGCATAGGCTTTTTCATCTACTACTGAAGTTATTTTAAACCCCATATGTGTTGGTGTAATTTTTTCTAAATTCTCTGGAGAACTAAAAAAATCCCATGCTTTCTCTAAAGAAACATCTATTGTTTGTTCTGTAGTAAGTGTATAAATTCCTGAATGTTTTTTAAAATTTATCATTTGCTTGTTTTTTCCAGATTTTATCAGAATTTAATTTAAAACTTCCAACATAATTAAAATTACATTCCTTTGGCGATAATATTGATAGAAATAACTCTTCATTTTTTCTTTTATATAAATGATAAACATTACCTACTATAGGCTGAAAACTAAATTTAGAGTTATAAATAAGTTCATTATACCTGTACTCTTCAATTAACTTATTGTACATTGATTTTACCTCATCGAAAAGGGTTGAAAATTGAGCATTAACATTTTGTATGTTTTGCTGCTTCCAATTAACCAAGTTGTTGGCTTTTATTGATGGCGCTGTAAAACTTGTTGCATAAGGTTTTAGAAACGCGTCATATAAATTAGTTTCTTTGTTAAAAACTACATTATCTGGCTTATCTTTCATTTACAACAACTTTGTTATTTTAGAACTCATGGGCTTAGTAATTGAATAAAAAACATCAATTAATCTACCTTCTTCATCCACTAAATATTTTTGAAAATTCCACTTTACAGAAGAATTCATTTTACCGTTATTTTCTTTCTGAGTCAACCATTTATATAATGAATGTTGATTATCTCCTTTAACAGCTATTTTTTCTGTTAATGGGAAACTTACTCCAAAATTCATTCTACAAAAAGATTGTATTTCGGTTTCAGTTCCTGGTTCTTGACTACCAAATTGATTACATGGTAAACCTATTACAATCAACTTATCTTTGTATTTTTCTGAAAGCTCCTGCAAACCATCATATTGCTTTGTAAAACCACATTTAGAAGCAACATTTACAAATAATATTTTTTTTCCTTTGTATTGATTTAGGTCTAATATTCTTCCATCTATTCCTTCAATTTTAATATCATATAAGGACTCATTTGGTGATTTTACTTGTGCATTACTTAAAAAACTGAATAAACTCATTATTAGTAGTGTTTTAAATTTTATCATCATTATTTAATTGTTATTTTTTCTATTTCTAATGAAAATTTTTCATCCTTTTTATTTCATATAAGAATAGAAAGTTCTGTTATTGTATTGGCTGAAAAGTTTTTCTTATTTAATTTGTACCCTCTAAAAGAAG
>CAZCHR010000091.1:0-10360 GCA_964498665.1 uncultured Tenacibaculum sp.
TCCTTCAGGTAAATTTTCGTTATTAACAAAATATAAAACAGCTAAACCAATTGTTAATAAAGCTATAATTACAGCTATGATTTTTAAAATCTTTTTTATCATAATTTATTTGATTAATTGTTGAATTCCTTTAGCTAATTCATCAGCAGCTTTAGGGTGATTTCTAAACCATAACTCTGGTTCTATCAGCTCTAACTCAGCGAGTGCTAATTTATCATTATTATCAACAAAAACATCTACACGGGCATAAATTGGTGATTCTTTACAAATTTTTATCGCTTTTTCAGCAAATTCTATTTCCGATTGAGTAGGAGTGTAGTTCTGTATAGAACCTCCAAAATCATCTTGAACTCTAAAATCACCTTTTTTAGGTGTTTTTAAAACTGCATGTGTGAATTTTCCATTTATAACCATCAATGAAATTTCACCTTTATCTACAATATTATATTGAAAAGGCTGCAAAATCATTGCTTCTTTAACAATTAGTTTAGAAAATACACTTTCGTACTGAGCTATATTAGTTTGATTTATTTTATAAGTATGTCTACCTCCACCAGAAACACAAGGTTTCAATACAAAATCAGTTAGCTTGTATATATTAGCTAGCTCTTGTAATGTTTTTGTTTCAGAAGTTTCTATAAAATAAGATTCAGAGATATGAATCCCTTTTTTTTGTAAATCTCGCAAGTAATGTTTGTCTATATTCCAACGAATAATATTCTCAGAATTTAATAACGTTGTTTGTTTACTTACGTTATTTAACCAGGTAGAAAACTCTTTGAAGCGATCTTGATAATCCCAAGTAGAACGAAATAAAATAAATTTTGTAGATGACCAATCAAAATTTGGATTATCCCAAGAAATAATTTTTACTTTTAAAGCTAATTTTTCTAAGGCAGATTTCACATAATTATCTTCTTCTAAAACATTTTTAATATAAGGGGCAACCTTTATAGGGTCAACGTATCTACTGTCGGTAAGAATAATTACATCATAATTTTTCATAGGCGAAATTTACAACAATTTACAATGTGATAAAACGATTATTTATGTTGATTATAATACTCTAAAATATGCTTAGGTATTTTCATTTCTTTTGGCTTTCCATCATCAGCTATTGGATATTCAGCTACTTGTTTTACTGGGACAACACCCGCCCAAATAGGTAAATCATAATCTTCAGATTCATCAGAAACACCAGTATCTCTAATTTTTGCTGATGCTGTTTCGATAGTAAATTCAACAACAATAGTTCTATCTAATTCTTTTTGATACATTGGTCGTAAAGTGTCCCAATGATTAGGCATCATTTGATTTACAATAGCTCCTAAAATTGCTGTTTTATCAGCATCATTTTTGAATGTTTTTTAAACTGCCAAAAAGCGTTGCTGAGCGATAATTTACAGAATGATGTAAACCTGAACGAGCTAATACTAATCCATTTAAATGAGTTACAGTTATAGAGGTATCACCGCTTTCTAAAATTGCTAACAACATTCTGTTAGCAGTAGAACCATGAATATAAACTTTATCATCCTTTCTGGTGTAAGCCATAGGAATAGAAATGGGTTTACCATCGTATATATAACCTACATAACAGAGAAACCCTGCATCTAAAATTTTATTAATTTTTTCAACATCATATGTTGCTCTATTTTGTCCGCGTTTAATTCTGTTTAATTTTGATTTTTCGTAAGACTTCATACAAGTAAGAGCTTAGTTAAATTTATTTTCATTCCATTCATTTCTTAAGAAGCTATAAAAAATAGTATCTCTTCTTCTGTTTTTAATCATTTGTGTATGACTTCTTAAAACACCTTCTTCTGTAGCACCAGTTTTTTGCAATGCTTTTTTAGCAGGAATATTTAATACATCTGTTTTAAATTCTACTCTCTCAGCATTACATTCATTAAAACAATAGTTTAGTAATAGTTTTTTAACGTGCGAATTATAACCTTTTCCTTGATATTTTTTAGAAACCTAAGTCCAACCAATTTCAATTCTTTTATCTCTCAATGAAAAATTACCAATACTAGTTGATCCAATTATTTCATTATTCTCTTTATTTAAAACAGTAAAAGCTAATCTTTTTTTACTTTGACGATCAGTAATTGCATTATCAATCCAATTTTTAAGATCTAAATGATTTGATAAATTACTGGTAAAATAAGTCCACATTTCTGGAGCTTGCGTTAACAATTTCATTTCATCAAAATCATCTGCTTTTAAAGGTCTTAGAATAACTTTTTCAGAATGTATTATTTTTTTAAAATCAACCATAGTTATTCTATTTTCTTAAATAAAACATCGTTTTCAAATTTTTTACCATTTACGATATAATCCATTTTACCTACTTCTGTAAAATCGTATTTATGATAGAATTTTATAGCTCTAATATTTTTAATATAAACTGTAAGCCAAATAGATTCATAACTATAGGCTATAACTTTTTCTAAAGAAAATTCTAAAAGTTTTTTACCTATTTTACATTCAATAAAATCTTCGAGCACATAATTTTTTTCTAAGCGAATAGTTTTTTCTGAATCTATGCAAGAAAGTGTGCTATCTAAAACCAACTTAACAAAGCCTACAGGTAATTCTTTATAGCACGCTAAGTAATATTTAGTGTTTTCATTTTTAAGCTCTTCACGTATTTTAGAAACAGCATAAGCTTCGTTAGCATAATGATTTATATCGGCTTTATTATTAACAAAGTGCGCGTGAGATTCTATATAGGTTACACGTCCTAATAGTGCTAATACTTCAGCATCAGTTTCTTTAGCGATTCTTATATCAATCATTTTTTTTTAATTTTAAAATTCTTCTTAGGTGATAACCATGTAAAATAACAGCAATTGCACATCCAATAATTATAGGATTAGCATTTATTAAAAAACCGTAAAAAACATATATTATGTTAGCTGTAAAAGAAAATAAACGTAACCTATATTCACCTTTAACCGCCATGGAGTATAAGTTTATTAACAATCCTGAATAACCTATAATATCAATAGTTAAAGCATCCATATTATCTGTTTTTAGGAAGAGTGTTTTTGTAAGCTTCTGAGTTTTTTTTAGCTTCCTCTAAATTTTTAGGTTTAAAAATTCGTGTACTTGAAGCTGGATATTTTTCTATATGCTTAGCTGTTCTAATTGGTCTTTCTGTAAAATTACCTGAGCAACTTGGACATACGTTTTCAAAAACTTCTAAAGCACACTCTTTACAATAAGTACATTCAAATGTGCAAATCATAGCTTCTGTAGATGTGTTTGGTAAATCTTTATTGCAATGTTCGCAATTCGGTCTAATTTCTAACATGATAAATAACGGTTTTTAATAACTTCTATATGCCAAATACTATGACCTAATAAGATAAAAGCACAAGCTCTGGCGGATACTGCAGATTCACTTGCTGTACCTAAATTTTTTGAATTTTCTTCGGAAATACTGTTAATTAAATTAATTGAATACAATCTCGTCACAGAAAACTCATGTATTAACTCTTCTAATGATTTAATATTTGCTTCTGAAGGAGTAATGTAAATGTCTTGATCAAAACCAGCCAAAGCAACTGTATCTTTTCTTGCAATTCTAAAAAAACGATACATAAAAATACGTTCGGTATCAATAATATGTTGTAGGACTTCTTTTATGGTCCATTTTTCTAGTTGATATCGATATTCTAATTTTTCATTTGGAATAGATGAGAAAAAATCAATCACCATATTTTTATCATCTTCAAAACCTTTAATTAATTCAGTTTGATTATTTACCTTATCAAGATATCTCGAAAAATATTTATCATATTCATTTGTAGTTAATTCTTTCTTTATCATTATCTATTAGTTTATAATATCAAAAATAGTATATTTATGGACTAGTATATTCGTCCAGGATAAAAATAAAAAGTAGTCCAGATGTTTCCTTATAAAACAAGTTTAAATTTAGATAGAAAAAGCAAAGAGGCTTTATATTTACAATTATCAAATCAGTTTATCAATTTAATTAGAGATGGAAAATTAACATCAGGAACCAAATTAATAGGCACACGAAGTTTAGCTGAATTACTTTCTGTTCATAGAAAAACAATTGTAGCTTGTTATGATGAGTTAAATTTACAAGGATGGGTAGAGAGTATTCCTAAAAAGGGTACTTTCGTTAATAAAAACTTACCTTTATTAGAACAAACCCCTTTTATTAAATCAAAGAATAATAATACTAAAATTACTTCTGGATTTTCTTTTTACAACAATGAATTACCTTTTAAAAATTTAGTCAAAGATGATGATGTTATTTATTTAAATGATGGAGTTTCTGACGGAAGGTTAACTCCTTTAAATGAAATAGCTAGAACCTACAGAAGAGTAGCTTCAAAAAAAATGATTTTTAACGAATTAGGTTACGGAACTACCTTAGGTAGTAAAAAACTTAGAAAGGTTTTAGTAGATTATCTTAATGCAACTAGAGGTTTACAAATTAGCAGCGATAATATTTTAATAACAAGAGGTAGTCAAATGGGTATTTGGTTATCAAGTCAATTATTATTACAAAAAGGCGATATAATTGTTGTTGGAGAAACAAATTATTCCTCTGCAGATATTACTTTTTCTCATCAAAAAGCAGTTTTAAAAAGAATTTCTGTAGACGAAAACGGATTAGTGATTGATGAGATTGAAGTATTATGTAAAAAACAAAAAATTAAAGCTGTGTATGTAACATCGCATCATCATCATCCTACAACAGTAACTCTATCTGCAGAAAGAAGAATTCATTTACTAAATTTAGCTAAAGAATATCATTTTGCAGTAATCGAAGATGACTACGATTATGATTTTAATTACAATCATGCACCAATATTACCATTGGCAAGTCATGATACTTGTAATAATGTAATTTATATCGGTTCGGTTTGTAAAACGGTTGCTCCAGTTTTTAGAATCGGATATTTAATTGCTTCGAAAGAATTTATTATTGAAGCATCAAAAATACGAGGTTTTGTAGATAGGCAAGGGGATGCTTTATTAGAACTAGCTTTTGCTGATTTTATACAATCTGGTGATTTAGATCGCCATATTAGAAAGGTTATGAAAATTTATAAGCAACGACGAGATTTATTTTGCAAACTTTTAAAAGAGGAATTAGATGATTATTTAGAATTTGAAGTTCCTAAAGGAGGAATGGCTATTTGGGCTATTTTAAATAAAAAACTAAACTGGAAAGATGTTACTAAAGAAGCTAAAAAACACCAGTTAGCAATAGGAGGGTGGCAGCGTTATGATTTAGCAAAAACAAACCATAATGCTATAAGAATAGGTTTTGCAAGCTACACTGAAAAAGAAGCGTATGAATTAATAAAAAGATTAAAAATAACCTTAATTAGCTTATTATAAACTAGCTTTTATCATTCTATCGTTTCCAACAAAGTCTTTTTTAAGTTCAATACTTTTAAATCCTTTTACTTGAAGCATTTCAATAGTTTCTTTTCCTAAATATTGGTTTATTTCAAAAAACAACAAACCATTTTTAGTAAGGTGTTTTTTTGCTAAATCGGCAATTTTATTATAAAATATTAAAGGATTGTCATCATCAACAAATAAAGCTAAATGAGGTTCGTTTTCTAAAACATTGTTTTTTATTTCAACTTTTTCTAATTCACGAACATATGGTGGATTAGAAACTATAATATCATATTTCTTAGGTAGGCTATCAGTTTTTAATATATCAATTTCATGAAAATTAATAGTTGCATTATTTAATACTGCGTTTTCTTTGGCAACTTTTAAAGCTTTTTCAGAAACATCAATAGCATCTAATATATTATTAGGTGAATTCTTTTTTAAAGCTATAGGAATACAACCGGTACCTGTACCGATATCAACAACTGAAACAGTTGAATTCTTATCTAGTTCAGATAAAATCCAATCAACCAACTCTTCTGTTTCCGGTCTTGGTATTAAAGTATTTTTATTTACATTAAAAGGTAAGCCATAAAATTCTGTATTACCAAGTATATACTGAATAGGTTCTTCTTTTTTTAACCTATCTGTTGCTTGGTTAAATAGTTTCTGTTTTTCTTCTGATATTTTAAAATCAGGTTTCATAATAAGATCTATACGTTGTAGATTCAAATATTCTTCTATCAAAAAAAAGAAAAATGTATCTATTTCAGATTGTGGATAAATAATATTAAGTTGCTCTGTGAAGAATTTTTTAAGTTTTTTTAACTCCATTTTTATAGGTCTTTAATCATCCAAACATTACACGAAAAATGACCAGTATTTCCTAAAGGTTTGTCTAAATTAGTAAACCCATTTTTTTTATATAAAGCTTTAGCTGCATCCATATATGGCATTGTTTCTAAATAACATTGTTTAAAATCATAGCTTTTAGCTTTTTCTAAACAACGATTAATTAATTTACTTCCAAGTCCTTTACCTCGTGTAATCGGTAAAAAATACATTTTTTGAAATTCACATACAGCATCTTCAGTTCCTTCTAGTTTAGAAAAACCAGCACCACCAACTATTTTATTGTTATGTTCAACAACAAAATAAGCTGCTTTTTCTGATTGATAAGTTTCAAACATCTCATCAGTCGCTTTATCTTCATATGCTGTTCCTACTTTCGGAACGCCAAATTCAATTAAAACATCACGAATAACTTTTGCTATTTGCTGATTATCATCTGGTTTAATCTCTCTTATAATAAAATCGGAAGGTGTCATAGGAATATGCTACTTTTGTAGGAGCAAATTACCAAAAAACACCAAGTAATATGAAAAAGTTGTTCTATTTTTTTAGCTTAATATTTATTTTAAGTTGTTCAGTTAAAGAAAAACCTATTTTTTTAAAAGTTGATGATTTAAAAGTAATTTCAATTACAGCTGATACAATTAAATTAAAAGCAAATGCTTTTTTTAAGAATCCGAACGATATTGGAGGTAAATTAGCTACTGACGAAATTAAAGTTATCGTAAACGGAACCGAAGTAGCTCAGGTTTCTTCAGAAGAATTTAAAGTACCTGCAAGAGATGAATTTTCAATTCCTTTAAAAGTGATAGTTCCATCAAAAAAAGTATTTGAAAATAATAAAAACGGAATTTTAGGAGGGTTACTTAATTCCTTATTGAACAAAAGTATAGAAGTGCAATTTAAAGGTGATATACGTTATAAAGTATTAGGTTTTTCTCATGTATATACAATTGATAAAAAACAAGAAATTAAGTTATAGTAATTGAATCACGAGAAATACATACAACGAGCTTTACAACTCGCTAAAAATGGTATTGGTACAACAAGACCAAATCCATCTGTTGGCGCAGTTGTAGTTTATAAAAATACTATTATTGGTGAAGGGTTTACATCACCTTATGGTAATAATCATGCGGAAGTTAATGCGATTAATGCTGTTAAAAACCAAGAGCTTTTAAAAAAAGCGACAATATATGTTACATTAGAACCTTGTGCTCATTTCGGAAAAACACCACCTTGTGCAAATTTAATTGTAGCCAAACAAATACCAAATGTAGTAATTGGTTGTGTTGATACTAATAGCTTAGTAGCAGGAAAAGGTATTGAAATTCTAAAAAAAGCAGGTTGTAATGTGGTTGTTGGAGTTTTAGAAAATGAATGTAAGAAGCATCACAAACGTTTTTTTACGGTTCAAAACAAAAAACGTCCTTATGTTATTTTAAAATGGGCGCAAACTAAAGACGGATTTATAGCTCCTATTCGTCATTACGAACAGCGTGAAGTAATTTATAAATCGATTAGTAAGTTACCACAGCAAAAAAGTTTGCTTAAAAATGATGCGAAACCAGTATGGATTTCAAATAAATATTCACAACAGTTAGTTCATAAACTTAGAAGTAATGAACATGCTATTTTAGTGGGCACAAATACTGTTATTGCTGATAATCCAAAATTAAATGTAAGGAGTTGGTCTGGAGAAAATCCAATAAAAATTATTTTAGATAGAAATTTGAGAATCCCTCTAAATGCTGCCATTTTTGATGATAACGTGAAAACTATTGTTATTACCGATATAAAAAAACAAGAAACAAGTGAAACTTGTCATTATGAGGATAACGAAGCAATCTGTTGTGAAGAAATAGACTTTTCTAAAAATATAGCAGAACAGATATGCAACGTGTTGCAAAAGTATAAAATTCAATCTGTAATAATTGAAGGAGGAGCACAAACATTACAAACCTTTATTGATTCTAATTTATGGGATGAAGCGAATGTTTTTATTGGTGAATCTCAATTTAAAGATGGGGTAGAAGCTCCTGTTTTTAAAGCGAAAATTATATCCGAAGAAAAAATACAAAACGACATTTTAAGAACATATATTAATGATTAAGAATATCATTTTTGATTTTGGTGATGTATTCATCAATCTAGATAAACAAGCTACTTACAAAGAGTTAGCAAAATTAGGCGTTACTGAAATTTCAGAAGAAATGATGCAACAATATTTTCAATATGAAATGGGCTTAACTACTACTGATGAATTTGTGGGGTGGTTTCATGAAAAATTCAATATTTCTAAACAGAATTTAATTAATTCGTGGAATGCTATTTTATTAGACTTTCCTTTGCACAGACTTCAGTTTTTAAAAGAGTTATCAGAAAGTAAAAAATACCGTTTATTCTTATTAAGTAATACAAATGAATTACATATTTCTTGGATTCAAAACGATTGGGGAATGGAATTGTATAACGAGTTTAAAAATTGTTATGAGCAATTTTACCTTTCGCATGAAATACATATGCGTAAACCAAATGCTAATATTTTTGAATTTGTATTGCAAGAAAATAACCTAAAAGCATCAGAAACTATTTTTATTGATGATACTAAAGAAAATACAGATGCAGCAAAAAAACTAGGAATTCATGTTTGGAATAATAATCCAGCAACCGAAGATGTAGTTACTTTATTAAACCGATCAGAATTTATTTAACATGATATATTTATTACTTAGTATATTTTTTTCAACTTCATTATTTGTAATTTTTAAATACTTTAATATATATAAAGTAAATACACTACAAGCTATTGTGGTAAATTATATTGTAGCTTTTGTATTAGGTATGTTTTCTGCTAACGCATTTGGTAAATTATCAACAATAAGTTCCCAACCTTGGCTTTATGGAGCAATGTTTTTAGGGTTTCTATTTGTTACTATTTTCTTTGTTATGGCAAAAACTGCTCAAAACAACGGAGTTTCAGTAGCTTCGATAGCTGGAAAAATGTCGGTAGTAGTTCCTATAATTTTTGGAATTATTTTATACAATGAAAGTGTTACGTTTTTAAAAGTTGGAGGAATAGTTATTGCTTTAATTGCTGTTTATTTATCATCAGTAAAAGAAGAAAAATCAAATATAAAGGCGAGTTTATTATTTCCAGTATTGTTATTTTTAGGTTCTGGTGTTATTGATACTACTTTAAAATATGTAGAAACAAATTTTGTAACTCAAGACGGAGTTGCTTTTTTCTCTGGAAGTTTATTTGGTTTTGCTGCTGTTTTCGGAATATTAATTTTGTTAATACAACAATTTACTAGTAAAGAAAAATTTGAAATAAAAAGTATTATTGCTGGTATCGTACTAGGAATCCCTAATTATTATTCTATTGTGTTTTTAATAAAGTCATTACAAATCAAAAGTTTAGAAAGTTCAACTTTATTTACCATTAACAATGTTGGAGTAGTTGTAGTTTCTACTCTAGTAGGTTTGTTGTTGTTTAAAGAAAACTTCAGTTTAAAAAATAAAATAGGAGTAGGGTTAGCAATTCTTGGTATTATTTTAGTTACTATTGCTTAATGAGTGAAATTAAAGATACATACAAAACAATTGATGTTCCTTCTGAAGAAACACTTTTTAAAGACCGCAATAGTAAGTTTTTCGGATATGCTTTTCCGGTTTTTAACGAAGGTGACGTTAAAGAAGCTATTGATGGATTAAAAAAGAAGCATCATTCAGCACGTCATTTTTGTTATGCGTGGCAATTTGGTACAGAAACCATTCGTTTTAGAGCAAATGACGATGGAGAACCAAGTAATTCTGCTGGAATGCCAATTTACGGTCAAATTCAAGCTTTTGATGTTACTAATGTTTTAATAGTTTCTGTTCGTTACTTTGGGGGAACAAAATTAGGTGTTGGCGGATTAATAAATGCATATCGAAATTCAGCACAACTCGCTCTAGAAGCTTCAGAAATCATAGAAAAAACAATTGATATTCGATACACGCTGTCTTTTGGGTATGATATGATGAATAAAGTTCAACGTATTGTAAAAGAAAAAAACTTAAATATTGTTGGTCAAAAATTAGAAATGGATTGCGAATACACCATTTC
>CAZCHR010000092.1:0-1113 GCA_964498665.1 uncultured Tenacibaculum sp.
CCCCGACCCCCTCGGTGTAAACGAGGTGCTCTGAACCAACTGAGCTAATTGCCCTCAATTGCGGGTGCAAATATAAGATTGTTTTATAGAATCAACAATTTTTTTTTATAAAATTTCTGCGACAACAAATGTACTTCCTCCAACATAAACAACATCTTCAATACTTGCTTTCTTTTTCGACTCTTCAAAAGCTTGATTAACAGAATCAAACACCTTTCCTTTTAAACCGAAACTCGCTGCTTGTTCTTTTAATTTATTTTCTGACAACCCTCTTGATATATCAGGTTTACAGAAATAATAAATCGCTTCTTTAGGAAATAATGATAAAACTTGCTCTAAACATTTATCAGAAACCACCCCTAAAACAATATGCAATGTTTCAAATTCTTCTTTTTTTAATTGATTTAAAGTATATGTTAATCCTTCTTTATTATGAGCTGTATCACAAACCACCTTAGGTTGTTCCTGTAATACCTGCCAACGTCCTTTTAAATTGGTGTTTCTCAAAACATTTAGCAATCCTTCTTTAACATTCTCTTCTGAAACATTAAATTCTTTAAGTTGCTTAACAGCTTCAGCTGCTGTTTTTGTATTTTTTACTTGATAATCCCCAAGTAAATCTGTTTTGTAAACCTGTTTTGAATCTGAAGCGAATAAAATATCTGAATTACATTTTTCCGCTTTAGTAACAAAAACATTTTCTATTTCTTTTTGTCGTTCCCCTATAACAACAGGAGTATCTTTTTTAATAATTCCTGCTTTTTCAAAAGCGATTTCAGGTAAGGTTTCTCCTAAAAATTGCGTATGATCTAATCCTATATTTGTAATTACTGAAACTTCTGGGGTTATAATGTTTGTAGAATCTAACCTTCCTCCTAAACCAACTTCGATTACTGCAATATCAACTTGTTCTTTGGCAAAGTAATTAAAAGCCATACCTACAGTCATTTCAAAAAATGACAAACCTTGCTTTTCTAAAAAAGTTTTATTTTCTGTAATAAATTCAATTACTTTTTCTTTCGAAATTTCTTTTCCGTTTATTCGAATTCTTTCTGTAAAATTTTTAAGGTGCGGTGAAGTATACAAACCTACTTTATAACCTGCTTCTTGTAA
>CAZCHR010000092.1:1213-10228 GCA_964498665.1 uncultured Tenacibaculum sp.
TACTTGATTTACATCTGCTCCAACTTTTTCACAAATATTTGCGATTTCATTCATGAAAGAAATTCTAGTTGCCAACATTGCATTTGCTGCATACTTAGTCATTTCTGCAGATTTAATATCCATAGTTATAAAACGATCATGTGTTCTAAAAAACGGACTATATAACTCTTTCATTTTACTGAATGCATAATCGCTTTCTGCCCCTATAACAACTCTATCTGGCTTCATAAAATCCTGAATAGCTGCTCCTTCTTTTAAAAACTCTGGATTAGAAACTACATCAAAATCAATTACCTCATTTCTTTTATCTAACTCTTTTTGAATTACTTCTTTTACTTTTACAGCAGTACCTACAGGGACTGTTGATTTATTAACTACAACCAATTTACTATGCATTTGCTCACCAATTTTTTTGGCTACAGATAACACATGTTTTAAATCAGCGGAACCATCTTCTCCCATCGGAGTTCCAACTGCTATAATTACTATTTCTGCTTTTTTTAAAGCCTCTTTTATATTACTTGTGAAATGAAGGTTTTTATTTGTAATATTTTTAGAAACCATTGCTTCTAAACCTGGTTCATATATGGGAGTTACACCTTTTAAAAGCTTATTAATTTTCTCTTCATCAATGTCTACACAAGTAACTTTGTTCCCCATTTCAGAAAAACATGTTCCAGACACTAACCCTACATAACCCGATCCTATTACTGTTAAATTCATTCTTGTTTTAAATTTATAAGAAACTAATTGATAATATCAATTAATTTTTATTGAGACAAAGAAAACTTGTAGATAATTGTTCCTCTTTGTTTTGATGGTGCGTCTGAAGCTGCATTCCATTTTGTTTTCATCGCCGCTTCTTTTGCTGGCTTTAATAAACAAGGTGCTGTATTTGTAGAACCTTTTACTCCAGGAACTGCTCTTATTACTTTTCCATTTTGATCTACCTCTATACTAACAACTACAGTCCCCTCTTCTTGACAATCTGGCTTTTTTATTGGTTTTGACAATGCTTTTCTTCCTGCTAAATTGTAATTCCCTCCCGATCCACTACCAGAATTACCATAATATTTATTAGAGTTTGGATCACCGTTCTTATTGCCTTTTACTCCTGATTCTGTATCATCTCCTTCTCCTTTAGTTGCTCCATCTTTCGATGTTCCGTTTAACAAACTATTTAAAGCGTCGGTTGTTTCTTTTGATGGTTTTGGTTTAGGATTTTTTTTAGGTTTTACTTTTTTCAGAGTTTCTTTAACTACTTCTTTTTTTTCTTCTGACTTCTCAACTACTGGAACATCTTTAGCAACATCATTGGTTATAATATCTTCTTTAACTGTTTCTTTAGGTGTTTCTTCTAATTGCTCTTCAACAACCTCCTCTTCTTGCTTAGGTACTTCTTGAGCTTTTGTTTTTTCTACAGGTTCTCCACTGCCTACTTCTGAGTTTCCGAAATTAATTGCTAATCCGTATTCTATCGGAGGATCTAAATATTGCATTCCGTAATTAAAAATACCTAATAACAGAAGCATTAGAATTATTGCTGTAATTACAGCCGACTTGCGTTTATGTTTTGTATCTAAAACCGACATTTTATTTGCCTTTTACAGCCAAAATCATTTTTAATTTATTTCTATTTGCGATATCAATAACTTTCATCACATTTTTATACGGTACATTTTGATCTCCTCTAATTACAACCGTTTTCTTTTTATCTACACCTACTTTTGATAAAATTTCTCTTTCTAAATTTGAATTACTAACTTTAGTTTTATCAATATAAAATGAAGATTTATCAGTAATTGTTACTGCTACTGATGTATTGTTTTCGGTTTTACCTCCTGCTTTTGGTAATAAAACATCAATTGCACTAACAGTAACCAATGTTGATGTTAACATAAAAAATATTAACAATAAGAAAACAATATCCGTCATAGACGACATATTGAAACTTGGATCAACTTTATTTCTTCCTTTTAAATTCATTACACTGGTTCATTTAATAAATCTAAAAACTCTACAGACTTTGCTTCCATCTGATACACAACCTTATCAGTTCTAACCACTAAATGGTTGTATGCTATATAAGCTACAATACCTACTATTAAACCAGCAACTGTAGTTGTCATCGCAGTATATAAACCATCTGACAACATTTTTATATCTATTTGACCTCCTGAGTTTGCTATTTCATGTATAGCTACAATCATCCCTATTACAGTTCCTAAAAAACCTATCATTGGTGCTGCACCTGCTATAGTAGCTACTACAGATACATTTCTATCTAATTTATAAACCTCTAACTTTCCTGCATTTTCTATTGCAGTGTTAATATCATCTAAAGGTTTACCAATACGAGAAATACCTTTACCTATTAATCTCGCTGTTGGCGTATCAGTATTACTACATAAACTTCTTGCACTTTCTAACTTTCCGTTAGTAATATGATCTCTTATTTGATTCATGAAATCTTTATCAACTTGAGATGCAGACTTTATAGCAAAAAATCGTTCAAAATAAATGTATAATGCAACAGCTAACAACACAAATAATATTGCTATAATAATTTGCCCTCCAACACCTCCATCCATAATTAAATTATAAATTGATAATGTTTTCTCTTGAGACACCTCGTCTAACAATTCCTGATTTTCTTGAAATAACAACATTAAGATAATATTAAAGTTTATAATATAATTTACGCTAAATTATTAACGATTTGTTTTATTGAAAATTGTTTTCATTAAAAAGTATAAAAAAGTCTTCCTTATTTACATTTATGAAAAGGAAGACTTTTTTTTATTTAATTTTTTATCATTTTTAGAATAAAGTTCTCATTAGCACAAAAGCAATTGAACCTACTATAAAACCAACAAAAGCTAACCATGATATTTTTTTAAAGTACCAAAAGAAATCTATTTTCTCCATTCCCATTGCAACTACACCTGCTGCAGAACCAATAATTAACATAGAACCTCCTGTACCTGCTGAAAAAGCAATAAAGTGCCATAAAGGATTATCAACTGGTTCACTAAACATTCCTAAAGATGCTGCCACTAATGGTACATTATCTATAATCGCTGAACCAATACCTAATAATATTACAACAAGATCTGAAACTTTTGTTCCTGATAATTCAGTTCCCATTAACGGAATACTTTCTTTTAAACTGTCTGCAAAATTAAACAGAATTCCTAAAGACTCTAAAGCTGCTACAGCCATTAAAATACCTAAGAAGAATAAAATACTAGGCATTTCAATTTTTGATAATGAATAATGAACTGGACTATGATGCGCATGTGCATCATACTCTTCACTATCAACATCTGTCATAGAGAATTTTGATCTACTATAAATTTCAGCAAATGTTGCTACAACTGCTAAAGATAGCATCATACCTACATAAGGAGGCAAATGTGTAACAGTTTTAAAGAAAGGAACGAAAACGATTGCTCCTAATCCTAAATACAACATTCTTGCACTATGTGGATTTGACTTCTCTTCTTCTTGATTATCATCAGTTTGTATCTCTCCTTTAAAAGCTGGTAAATAAGATGCTATAAAAGTAGGTACAATCATACATAATAATGAAGGCACAAATAAATATGCAAATAACATTGGTGTTGTTACTTTTTTACCAATCCACAACATCGTTGTTGTTACATCTCCAATCGGAGACCAAGCTCCACCTGCATTTGCAGCAATAATTATTAAACCTGCAAACCAAATTCTATCTTCTCTATTTTTAACTATTTTTTGTAAAATAGAAATTAATACAATTGTTGCTGTAAGATTATCAATAATAGCTGATAAAATGAAAGCTAGAATACCAAATAGCCACAAAATTTTCTTTTTACTTTTGGTTTTAACGTATCCTTTAATTGTTGAGAAACCGTTGAAATAATCAATAATTTCAACGATTGTCATTGCTCCTAAAAGAAAAACAAGTATTTCTGCTGTTTTACCTAAATGATGCAACAATGTTTCTTCTACTAAATGTAGCTTATCTTCGTGAGCTAAAGATCCAAAACCTTCTACTAAAGCATGCTTACCCGAATCAAACCAATTTGAAAAACCGTCAACTCCCAAAGCTACTAACGCCCAACAAATAGCCATCATAACTAATGCCGGTATTAATTTATCTAATTTGATATTATGCTCTAAAGTAATGGCTAGATATCCCATTACAAACACTAAAATAATAGCTGATTCCATTGTTTAATTTTAATTTATATTAATTCTTTTAATGCAATTTCAAATGCTGTTGAACAGATTTTTGTTTTTGCTGCACTTTTTGTAAATGTTCTTTGCAATGCTTTTTTAATGATATTCGAAGTATCATCAAAAATAGCTTTATCTTCCATTGGTAATTCCACTTTCGCTTCCATTAAATAAGCAAAAACTCTTGCAATACCACAGTTTGAAATAAAATCTGGCAATAAACTTAAATGATTATCTGTATACTCCATTATAGGACCAAAGAAAATCTCTTTATCTGCAAATGGGACATTTGCACCTGGAGATATAACCTCTAAACCTGTATCAATCATTTGTTGAACTTGATCTTTAGAAACTAATCTAGATGCTGCTGCTGGAACAAATATTTCAGCAGGCAAACTCCATATTTTTTGATTAATTTCATCAAAAGGAATCATATTATCTGCAACTAATTTGTTACCATCTTTTCCTAAGAATAAGTTAGTCATTTCTTCCATAGAAAAACCAGATTCGTTAATCAAGCCTCCTTCTCTATCTATAATCCCAACAACTTTAGCTCCTAACTGAGTTAAATAGTAAGCTGCTGCAGAACCAACATTTCCGAAACCTTGCACAATTGCTCTTTTACCAGCAATTTTACCTCCATAAATGTTATAATAATGTTTTACTGCTTCTGCAACACCATAACCTGTTAACATATCTGCAACAGTATATTTTCTTGATAAATCTGGTGAGAACTGCTTATCTTCAATTACCTTAATTACTCCTTGACGTAATTGACCAATTCTGTTTATCTTATCTGCCTCAGTAGGCTTAAAGTGTCCGTTAAATATTCCTTCTTGCGGATGCCAAACTCCACAGCTTTCTGTAATTGGAATTACGTCTTTATCTGCATCAACATTTAAATCACCTCCAGTACCATAATAATGTTTTAACAATGGAGTAACTGCCTTATACCAACGCTCTAAAACACCTCTTTTTCTTGGATCGTTCGGATCGAAATTAATTCCTGATTTTGCACCACCTATTGCTGGTCCTGAAACCGTAAATTTAACTTCCATAGTTTTTGCTAAAGACAAAACTTCATTTTTGTTTAGTCCTTTACGCATTCTAGTTCCTCCACCTGCGGCTCCACCTCTTAAAGAATTAATTACTGTCCATCCTTCTGCATCAGTCTCTTGATCTTTCCAATGAAAAACAATTTCTGGTTCTTTTTCTTCGTATATTTTTAATAATTCTTTCATTTTTAATATAATATGTATTCAACTTTATTTTAACTTCTTTTTCAGCTACTTGTAACTCATGTAATTTATCCCAACTGGGAAGTTAAAGTTGATTCATTTCTTATCGTTTTAATTATTTAGTTGTATGGACAAATCTACCATAAAAAAACCATTACTCAAATAGTTTCATTTATTTCTAAGGATAAAAAATAACTCCTGAAGAATGATCTTTTACTGCTCCTGTTACCGACTTTAAACAATTAACTTGATTGTTTATTTTTAACAACCCTAAAAATGCAAATACTAACGCCTCTTTATAGTCTATTAATTCTTCTGATGGCAACACTATTTTTATTTGAGCATGATGCTCAATTCTTTCCATTAAAAAAGTATTAAAAACACCTCCTCCAGTTACCAATACAGATGAATCTATTTTTAAAATATTTCCTATTTGAATAGCTATATGCTCTACAAAAGTTTTCAAAATAATCTCTATGTTATCCTCTAAACCATCTATTAATGGAAAAATATTTTGCTGTACCCATTCTAAACCTAAAGACTTTGGTGGTCTTTGAAAGTAAAAATTCAATGTATTTAACTTGTTTAACAATAAATTATTAACAGTACTTTTAGATGCTATTTTACCTTTATCATCAAAATCTAATCCTAATTTATTTACATAATGATTTAGTACAATGTTTACAGGGCAAATATCAAAAGCAATTCTTTTATCTTCTTGTTCGTAAGAAATGTTTGCAAAACCTCCTAAATTCAAACAAAAATCATAGTTTGAAAACATCAACCTATCTCCTATAGGAACTAGTGGAGCCCCTTGACCTTTTAACTCAACATCTTGAGTCCTAAAATCACAAATAACTTTCTTTTTAGTAATATTAGCGATCTCACTACCACTACCAATCTGTAATGTAATTCCTTTTTGTGGTTGATGTAAAATCGTATGCCCATGAGATGCTATAAAATCTAATCGACTTATACTGTTTTCATTTATAAACCTCTTGAGTAAATTCCCTAAATATTTTCCATAATTTATATCTAAATCTAGCAATTCTTTATCACTATATAACATTGCTTCTCTCAAAACACTAGTCCATTCTTTAGAATAAGCGAATGTTTCAGCTTTAAGAATAGTAAAATCTTTATATAAGTGGTTATTAATTCTCACATAAGCAATATCAATACCATCTAATGATGTACCAGACATTAAGCCTATACAGTAAATATATTTGTTAAACATAAAGTAAAAGTAGAAAGTCTATTGAAAATATCCCATTAAAAAAGTATCTTTGAGCACATTTTTTACGAATTTAATAAAATAAAAATATATAATGGATTTTAATCTTACAGAAGAGCATTTAATGATTCGTGATGCTGCACGTGATTTTGCTCAAACTGACTTATTACCTGGAGTTATAGAAAGAGATGAAAAACAAAGTTTTCCTGACGAATTAGTTCGTAAGATGGGAGAATTAGGTTTTATGGGAGTAATGGTAGATCCTAAATATGGAGGAAGCGGAATGGATGCTGTTTCTTATGTATTAATTATGGAAGAATTATCTAAAATTGATGCTTCAGCTTCTGTAATGGTTTCAGTAAATAATTCATTAGTTTGTTATGGTTTAGAAGCTTATGGGTCTGAAGAACAAAAACAAAAATATTTAACAAAATTAGCTACTGGTGAACAAATTGGAGCATTTTGTTTGAGTGAACCTGAAGCAGGGTCTGATGCAACTTCTCAAGCTACAACTGCTATCGATAAAGGGGATCATTATTTATTAAACGGAACAAAAAACTGGATTACCAACGGTGGACGTGCTGGTGTTTACTTAGTAATTGCACAAACTGATCGCGAAAAAGGACATCGTGGTATCAATGCTTTTATACTTGAAAAAGGAATGGAAGGTTTCGATATTGGTCCTAAAGAAGATAAATTAGGTATTCGTGGTTCTGATACGCATACTTTACAATTTAATGATGTAAAAGTACCTAAAGAAAATAGAATTGGTGAAGATGGGTTCGGGTTTAAGTTTGCAATGAAGACTTTATCTGGTGGTCGTATTGGTATTGCTGCTCAAGCATTAGGTATTGCAGCTGGAGGTTATGAATTAGCTTTAAAATACTCTAAAGAACGTAAAGCATTCGGAACTGAAATTTGTAATCATCAAGCAATAGCTTTTAAATTAGCTGATATGTATACCGAAATTACTGCTGCTCGTCATTTAGTAATGGCTGCTGCTTGCGACAAAGATAATGGAAATGATTATACACGCTCTGGTGCTATGGCTAAATTATATGCATCTAAAGTTGCTATGGAACAAACTGTAGAAGCAGTTCAAATTCATGGGGGTAATGGTTTTGTAAAAGAATACCACATAGAGCGTTTAATGCGTGATGCTAAAATTACTCAGATTTATGAAGGAACTTCTGAAATTCAAAAAATTGTAATTTCAAGAAGTTTAATTAAAGAATAGCATATTCTTCTCTTATAAAAAATAAAAGCTCATCAATTGATGAGCTTTTTTATTCTTTAAAATCGATATTATGTAAATGTAACCCAGATGCTGGTGCAATATTTTTAATTAAATCTATATCAGAATCTGGATCTAAGCTTTTTTTAATAAACTCTAAATCAAACTCTCCTTTTCCTAAATCGTGTAAAGCTCCCATGATTAATCGAATTTGATTCCTTAAAAAACCTTCTCCTCTTACAATTAACACATAACTTTCTTTTGGAAAAAAAGAAGCAGTTAATTCAGTATTCTTTTCTATTCTACAAAATAAAACTACCCTTTCTACTTTTGTTTCTGGTGATGGTTTTGTACAATATCTCCTATAGTTATGAAACCCTTCAAATAACTTAGCTCCTTCTTTCATTAACTCAATATCTAATTGCTCTCTAAAACGATTTAAAAAAGGTGCTGCATATGGATGGTTCTTCTCTCCATATGAAAAGTAATATCTATATTCTTTAACTTTAGGATGTTGAATTACATTAAAATCTCTAGGAATATCTTCAATTTTCAATGCTCTCATATCGCTAGGTGCATTAATATTGAAATCTATCATAAACTGATTTAAATCTACTTTCTCGTCAATAAATAATTGAAATGCAAAATGGCTCGCAGAAACCCGAGCATCGGTTCTACCAACTCCCAAGCTTTTAAGTCGAATACCTTTAAAAATAAACTTTAATGTTTTATCTAAAAACAAATGTCCTGTTTTTAAATTAGGCTGCTTTTGCCAACCATGAAACCTAAATCCTAAATATTGGATTGTTACTAAATAAGAACACTTGTAATTCATCACGCCAAAATTAAACTAATTTTTCTTTTATTTTTTCTAAAATAAAAAAATAGCTTTCTATTATCCTAAACAAATACATGAAAATTCATTTTTCAAAAAAGAAGATAATCATTGGGCCTATCTAAAAGCAAAATAACATCATACTCTTCGACATCTATCAATCCTCTAGATTTTGATATTATAGTGATAAAGTCTTTATTTAACTTCGGTTTTTGGTATTCTATTGACTCTTCTATTATTGCTCGTTGAAGAA
>CAZCHR010000093.1:0-10143 GCA_964498665.1 uncultured Tenacibaculum sp.
ATTCTAAATTTCCAGATGATATTCAAGAAGCAATTATCGCAATAGACAAAGGGAAAACATTTGATCAAGTAGAAAGTGCTCTAAAAAAAGCAAAAAGTGGTGAATAAACTATTTTTATTAAGCATTATTCTTAGTTCTATATCTTGTAGCAAGAAATTATACTATGCATATGAAAATAAAGAGGAAGGCAGTTATTGTACTTTTGAGGTTAGTAAATATGACATAATATATCGAGCTGTTTCTAACAAACATTATTTAATTAAATCTTACCCCACAAAAGAATATGTTTATATAACTGCGCCAAATAATGGATCATATTTAGATGAACCTAAGATTGAATATGGTTCAATTTTATTATATACAAAAGGGCCTCTGTTACCTATTAAAATGGAAACAATTAGTAATTATCTTGGAGATTACGAAAAATATTTGTTTTATACTAAAACGAAAGGAGATTCTTTAAAACTTATTGTTAATATAGAATTAATGAAAAAAGAACCTTTCTTTACGGATAGTGATTTATTATGGTTTCCTCCTTATTTGAAAAAGGTGGACAAAATAGATTATGATAAATTTAATTTACCTTATAAAAGAAAGAGTTTGCGAAGAATGAAGCAAAAAGATATAATTAAAATAGAACAGTTTAAAAAATAGAAAGCGTATAAAAGTTGCTTACATGAATATTGGAGGATAGGGAAAAAGCTAAAGAAGTATATGGCATTCATGTGGAACAAATGATACTTAAGGGGTGGCAGGATAGAGAGCTAAAGAAGATTTAGATAGAATTGAAATTTAATCCCTGCAGGCTATAGTGTCCCGCTCATGAATCAAAACCAAGAGAATATAATAAAATAAAAAAACTCCCTAATTTTACATTAAGGAGTCTTTTTATTTAAAAACGATAATCTAATACTGATTACTTACTCTTTTTAACACGTTCTAAAAACAAAAAGTTCTGTGCGTTTTTCGACATTCCCGAAATATTCTTTTGTGTAAAACGAATTACTTGATCGTAAAATAAAGGAATAATAGGAGCTTCAGCTATTATTATAGAATCCATTTGTTGGTAAATTAACTTACGATCATCAATATTAGGTATGGTAAAACTCTTTTGGTATAAATTGTCAAAAGTTTCATTTTTAAAATGTGTGTAATTTGGTCCGTTTGGTGTAAAATTAGCGCTGTAGTAGGGTAACATAAAATTTTCAGCATCTGGGTAATCGGCAATCCAACTAGCTCTAAAAAGCTCTAATTTACCAGAGTATTTTTGTTGTCTTAAGGTAGGAGCAGGTAAAACATCTACAACAAGAGTAAGTCCTATTTTAGAAACTTCACGCTGTATAAACTCGCATAAATTTAAATAGTTTGCATTGGTAGCTAAATGCACTGTAGGATTATTGTCGCCAGTTTCTTTAATATATTTTTTTAAATATTTTTTAGCCTTCTCAGGTTGATAGGTAAAACCCTCTTGAGCATTATAACCTTCAATTCCGTTAGGGATAAAACCACTAGTAGCAGGAGTTCCAATTCCGTTACGCAAATAGGTAATCATAGTTTTACGATCAAAACCATAATTAATAGCTTTTCGCATATTTATATTCTGAATAGGGCTGCCTTCTTTATCTAGGTATATTCCAAGATATTCAGAATTTAAATAAGGTGTTTTGGTTAAGTTGACTGTTTCGTGGTAACGTTCCCTTAATTCCCCTAAAGGGGTTAAAAGCTCATCTTTATAAGAGGCTTCAATATCATTTAGCAAATCTAGCTTACCTTGAACAAATTGTAAAAATTCGCTTTGTTTGTCTGGTAAAAAAGTAATAGCTACGGCTTCTAGATAAGGTAATTGTTCTCCATTTTCATCCTTTTCAAAATAAAGAGGGTTTTTACGGAAAACTAGTTTGGTGTTTTCTTCCCAAGCCTTAAAAGCAAAAGGACCTGTTCCTACAGGATGTTTTCGGTAATCATTTCCGTAAAACTCAACAATTTCTTTAGGAACAACCGAGCAATAACGCATACTAAGTAAGCCTAAAAAAGCAGGAAATGGTTGTTTTAGCTTAATGCTAAAAATAGAATCGTTAACAGCTTTATAAGTGTCTACTTTATCGAAAACCCACCTTCCTGGCGATGCTATATTGGGGTCTAATAAACGATTAAAACTATATTCAAAATCGTAAGCAGTAACCGTTCTTGTGCTATCTTTAGTTTTAAACTCAGGGTGTTTATGAAACTTCACATCGTTTCGTAAAGAGAAGGTAAAGGTTTTTAAATCTTCTGATAAAGTCCAGCTTTTTGCAATTTCAGGTTGAATATTTAAATCATCATCTGATTGTACTAGGCTGTTAAAAAGTTGATTTAATCCCCAAATATTTTCCTTTTTACTAGCGTAAGCTGGGTCTAATGAGGTTATGTTATCGCTCTCATTATACCTGAAAATTAAATGTTCACGATTAGTCTTCTCTTGTTTAGTACATTGAATATTCAATAGACCAACTATTGTAAGTATAAGAAAGCGGAAGTGGATTGTTTTCAATTTTTTAAAAGAATTATTGTTGGTATCTTTGCTGTCCCAAATTCATTGGAATTACAATAGTAAAAGTAACCATAAAAGTTCAGTATGACTCAAAGAAAAAAAGTAGCTTATTATACATTAGGATGTAAGCTTAATTTTTCAGAAACTTCGACCATTGCACGTAATGTTGCTAATGAAGGTTTTGAGCGCGTAGATTTTACGGAATCTGCTGATTTGTATGTTATTAATACTTGCTCGGTTACTGAGAATGCTGATAAGCGTTTTAAAACTATTGTAAAACAAGCATTAAAAGCAAATTCTGAAGCTTTTATAGCAGCGGTAGGTTGTTATGCACAATTAAAACCAGAAGAATTAGCAGCGGTAGATGGAGTTGATTTAGTTTTAGGTGCTACCGAAAAATTTAATCTAACAACTTATATAGACGATTTAACAAAGAATGATGCAGGTAATATTCATTCTTGTGAAATTGAAGATGCTGATTTTTATGTAGGTTCGTATTCTATAGGCGATAGAACTAGAGCATTTTTAAAAGTACAAGATGGTTGCGATTACAAATGTACCTATTGTACTATTCCGCTTGCGCGAGGAATTTCACGTAGTGATACATTAGAAAATGTGTTGAATAATGCTGCTGAAATAAGTGCAAAAGGAATTAAAGAAATTGTACTTACAGGTGTAAATATTGGAGATTACGGTAAAGGAGAATTTGGAAATAAAAAACACGAACATACTTTTTTTGAATTAGTTCAAGCTTTAGATAAGGTTAAGGGTATTGAACGTTTACGAATATCATCTATAGAGCCAAATTTATTAAAGAATGAAACTATAGATTTTGTAGCAGGTTCAAAGACTTTTGTGCCACATTTTCATATTCCATTACAATCAGGTTCGGATACTTTGTTAAAGTTGATGAAGCGTCGTTATTTGAGTAATATATATGTAAATAGAGTAACTCAAATTAAAGAGGTAATGCCTCATGCCTGTATTGGGGTCGATGTTATAGTTGGTTTCCCTGGAGAAACAGATGAATTGTTTTTAGAAACCTATAACTTTTTAAATGAGTTGCCAATTTCTTACTTACATGTATTTACCTATTCAGAAAGAGAAAATACAGAGGCGGCTTCTATGAAAGATGTTGTGCCTGGTAATGTGCGCTCTAAGCGTAGTAAAATGTTACGAGGGTTATCGGTTAAAAAGCGTAGAGCTTTTTATGAATCGCAATTAGGTTCAGAGCGAACAGTGCTTTTTGAGGCTGATAATAAAGAAGGGTATATTTATGGTTTTACAGAGAATTATGTAAAAGTAAAAACCCATTTTAACCCAGAACTAATTAATACCTTGCAATCTGTAAAATTATTAGAGATAGCAGAAGATGGTATTGTAACTATCGAATTTTTAAATGATTTAAAAAAAGATGATAGTTCTATTAAAAAAGCTCTAGGGTTATAAATTAAGGTTGGCTATATTTTTTAAATACTAATTCCTGTAGGAAGTAGTTGTTTGTATGCTTTTCTGTTTTTTCGGAAAAAAGAAACGATAGCAGGAGCAGTTGGTACTACTTTTATATTATTTTTTTTAAAATATTCAAAAACACTTTCTAAGAATACAATATTACTTCCGTTTTCAATAAGGCTTTCATCCATCACTAATTTTGTAAGAAAAAAGTTTCTTGGGTGTACTGAATATTCCATAGCGGCCAGCTTATCATCAAATGTGGTTTCAAATTGACGTAAGAATTCATTGTCTTTTACATTAACTAATACTGCTTCCATTTTCTTAGTTTTTAATTTTTAAAATTAGTTTAAGTTTTTGTTAGTAATTATCAGTCTTCCATTTTTCCCCAAAAATTGAAAGTTATAAATACTTAGTTTATTTACTTAAGTATTAAAATTAAAGCTTAGTATCTTATTTTGTGTTAATTAATGACTTTTTTTTTGTTAAAAACGACAAAGTGTAGCTTTGATAGGGTATTCGCCTGTTTTATTATTGATGTTTTAGTGTTTGTTGTTGTTGTTTAAACTATAAATAAAGAATATATTATTAGAGTGATAATATTTATTGTAAAGGAGTATTTGTGTTGCATATAGCTTAATTTTTAGAATACATTAGATGTGTAAAATAATAATTAAAGCAAAACCGTTTTAAGTGTTAAAAAGAGTAAATTAGCTAAAAGAGCAATAATGTTTTAAGAAGTTTGTTTACCTATGAGTAATGAGATAATTAATGTTTATTGTGTGCCAGGTATGGCAGCCAATGTAAGTATTTTTGAATTTTTAAAATTGCCTTCTAATTATAAAATTCATACAATAGCTTGGGAGATTCCTTATGAAAAAGAAACATTACAAGAATACGCTAAACGATTATCAATACAAGTAAAAGAGCCTAATTCGGTTTTGTTAGGAGTTTCTTTTGGAGGTATTGTCGTTCAAGAAATGAGTCGTTTTTTAGAGGTTAGAAAACTAGTAATTGTTTCGAGTGTTAAAAGTAAGTTTGAATTACCTAAACGATTTGAAGTAGTAAGGCTAACACGTTTAAATAAAATTATTCCAACATCTTTAGTGCAAAAAGTTGAAAATTGGGAACAATTATTGGTTACAGAATCTATAAAGAAGATAGGTAGGCTTTATGATAAGTATTTAACAATGAAAGATCCTTATTATTTAGATTGGTCTATTGAAAATATTTTAAATTGGAAACAAGAAGAACCTATAGAAAACTCTATACATATTCATGGAGATAACGATTTTGTTTTCCCTATTAAAAATATAAAAGGTTGTGAAGTTTTGCCAAAAGGAACACATGCAATGATTGTAAATAGAGCTCGTTGGTTTAATGAAAATTTACCAAGATTAATTGAGAATTAATTTTGTGTAGTAATATATAAAAGTAAATATTTTATGAATATAGTAAATAGAGCGTTGACTCTTATTGGTGTTGTAGCTGTTTCAGGTATGTTTGTGTGCGGAACATATAAAAAAGAAGACGAATCTCAGGTAATAGATAATCAAGAAACCAGTAAGGTTAATGATTATAATGTTTATGCTTTAGATGTGCCAGAAAAATTAGATTTTGCAGGAGAGGCAATGCCATTACATAAGCCAGATATTTATGAGCGAATAGATAGAGAGTTGCTAGTAAATACTTATTGGCAGTCTAATGGGTTACTTTTAATTAAGCGTTCAAAAAAATATTTTCCAATAATAGAACCAATTTTAAAAAAGTATGGTGTTCCTGATGATTTTAAATATTTGGCAGTCATAGAAAGTGGGTTAACACAAGCAGTTTCGCCAGCAAAAGCTACAGGTTTTTGGCAAATTTTAAAAACTACAGGTAGAGAGTTAGGTTTAGAGATTAACCAAAACGTTGATGAACGTTATCATATAGAAAAATCTACAGAAGCAGCGTGTAAATATTTATTAGATGCTAAACAACAAATGGGGTCATGGACTTTGGCTGCAGCAGCGTATAATGCAGGTAATCATGGTGTACAAAAGTTTTTAGAGCAACAAAAAGTAGATAACTATTATGATTTACTGTTGGGGCAAGAGACAGGTCGTTATGTGTTTAGAATAGTAGCTATTAAACAAATTTTAGAAAATGCTAAGTTGTATGGGTTTAATTATAATGAAAAACATTTATATAACTTGCCAGAAACAAATCTTGTTATTGTAGATGACGAAGTTGCTAACTTTCCTGACTTTGCAAGTACGTATGGTATTACGTATAAAGATTTAAAAATACACAACCCTTGGTTAAGAGAGCGTCATTTAAATAATGCTTCAAGAAAAATTTATGAAATAAAAATACCTAAACAATAATAGGGTTTTATTTCTTTCAAAATAAAAAATAATTTAATGTAAAAAAAAGAGCCTTGTGTTATAAACATAAGGCTCTTTTTTATGGTTTGTTTTAAAGGGTTACATGTTTGATATAATTGTATTTACATCAATAACAAGTTTCTCAAAATAATTACCATAAGAGTTTACAAAATGTTCTTTTGTTGTTCCTGGGTTAAATGTTCCAAATTTTGTTAAACCTTTACTAGGGGGAGCAACGTATTTAGGGTTAGCACCTCGTTTAACATCAATAACATTTCTTTCGTCATCCATTAAAATTATGGTAGGTAAACCTAAAGAATGCTTTAATGAGTTTATAATATCAGAATTAAAATTTTGTGATTCATCAACATAAATAACATTTACGTTCTTGTTATATTTTTTAGAAAGGTTTTCTATTTTATATTTAGGTTCCCAGTACAATACAACAAAGTCAATAAGGTCACTAAATTCATCGGCTATATCATTAAATGCAGCAGCCTCTGAGTCATTAGGTTCACACCAAGCTGCAGTTGCTTTTAAATATATAGGTTTTTCGAATGTTTCAAAATAAGCAAGATCTCCATTAGATTTGTTAATAAGGAAATTATCAAAGTGAGTGCCTTTTAAGCAGTTGTTAACTAAAGAATCGTATAAAAACTCTACACGTTCAAAATCTTGATTTTCTTTAGCAACTTGGCTATTTATTTTAAATAGAGTTACATTTTTGCTAATGGCATCAGAAAAATATTCAAAATCGGGTTTAATATCGTCTTCTAAATCTTGAGCAAAAGATAGACAGCTTATAAGTCCTATAAAAATGGTTGTTAATTTCTTTTTCATGCTAAAAGAATAAATTAAGATTAACTTAAAAGTAGTTTTGTTTTTTAAGTAACTATTTTTTTTAGGTTTTAGTGTAGTTAAATACGTTTAAGTTGTTGTTTCATCATAGTCATTTGCTCTTTAAGCATGCCATGTTTATCTAATTTTTTAGCTTCGGTAAGTAAAGTTTGGGCTTCTCTCTTTCTTCTTTTTGACATAGCAATACCTGCTAAATTAAGTTTAGCAACAGCTAAATCTTGGTCCATAGATAAACCAAGCTTTATGGCTTTTTTTAAGTAACGTTCAGCTTGTGTAATATTTGACTGTGATAAAATAATACCCTTAAGGTAATTAAAATAACCTTGTTGCTTAGTTGTAAGTGCAGTTTCAGGGTTTTTTATTTTATCTAATAAGGTGTTAGTTCCTTCAAAATCTTGTTTTCTTAATTTTAAAAAGGCTAATAATATAATTTCATTTTTAAAGTAAAGGAAAACAAAAATACCGGTTAGTAGTATTAATAGTATTCCATTACCTATATAGTTATCTGTAAATTGCCAAATAGCTAATAAAATTGCAACAACAGCTAGAACTAATTTTATATTTTTATTGAACATATTTTGTCTTATATTTTAATTGAGACAAATGTAGTAAAAACAAATGAAAATATTTTTTAGTTTGGTGTTGTCAAACAAAAAAGTCTTCGTATATTTGCATTCGGTTTTGAGGCTATGATTGTCTTCGAACTGTTGAAACAGATATCAAAGATTTTTTAAAGATAACAAAATGAGTAAGAGAACATTTCAGCCATCTAAAAGAAAAAGAAAAAACAAACATGGATTTATGGAGCGTATGGCATCTGTAAATGGTAGAAAAGTCCTTGCTCGTAGAAGAGCTAAGGGTAGAAAGAAAATTTCTGTTTCTTCTGAAACTAGACATAAACACTAATTTATTTTAGTGGATAAATATATTAGGTGTTGCTTTTATTAGTAACGCCTTTTTTTATACCTTGTTAGAATAAGATATTATTTTTAATTCAATACTTTATTAAATGCCTAAGAATAGCAAACTTAACTGTGTACTTTTAATAGGTTCTGGGCCAATTGTAATTGGTCAAGCCTGTGAATTTGATTATTCAGGATCTCAGTCTTTGAGATCACTGAGGGAAGATGGAATTGAGACGGTGTTAATAAATTCAAACCCAGCTACAATTATGACGGATCCTACTATGGCGGATCACGTTTATTTGAAGCCTTTGAATACCAAATCAATTATTGAGATATTAAAAGCACATCCAAATATTGATGCTGTACTACCTACTATGGGTGGTCAAACAGCATTGAATTTGTGTATTGAAGCTCAAGAAAAAGGAATTTGGGAAGATCATAACGTAGATTTAATTGGTGTTGATATCGACGCTATTAATGTTACGGAAGATAGAGAGCTTTTTAGAGAGTTAATGAAAAAGATTGGTGTTGGTATGGCGCCACAGGCAACAGCTACATCTTTCTTAAAAGGTAAAGAAATTGCTCAAGAATTTGGTTTTCCATTATGTATTCGTTCTTCGTTTACTTTAGGAGGAGCAGGTGCTGCAATTGTATATAAAGAAGAAGATTTCGATGAGTTATTAACTCGCGGATTAGAATCTTCTCCTATTCATGAAGTAATGATTGATAAAGCATTACTTGGGTGGAAAGAATATGAATTAGAATTGTTACGTGATAAGAATGATAACGTAGTTATTATTTGTACTATCGAAAATATGGATCCAATGGGTATCCATACTGGAGATTCGATCACAGTTGCTCCAGCAATGACACTTTCTGATAAAACATTCCAACGTATGCGTGATATGGCTATCCATATGATGCGTAGTATTGGAGACTTTGAAGGAGGGTGTAACGTACAGTTTGCTGTAAGTCCTGATGAGAGAGAAGAAATTATTGCTATTGAAATTAACCCGCGTGTATCTCGTTCTTCGGCATTGGCGAGTAAAGCAACAGGTTACCCAATAGCAAAAGTGGCTACTAAATTAGCTATTGGTTACACTTTAGATGAGTTAAGTAACCAAATTACAGGATCTACATCGGCTTTATTTGAGCCTACTTTAGATTATGTAATTGTAAAAATACCACGTTTTAATTTTGATAAATTTGAAGGAGCTGATAGAACTTTAGGTTTACAAATGAAAGCTGTAGGAGAGGTAATGGGTATTGGACGTTCTTTCCAAGAAGCATTACATAAAGCTACACAGTCATTAGAAATTAAACGTAATGGTTTAGGAGCAGATGGTAAAGGTCAAAGTGATTATGATACAATTATTAGTAAGTTAACTCATGCTAGTTGGGATCGTGTATTTGTAATTTATGATGCTGTTCAAGCTGGTATTCCTTTAAGTAGAATACATGAGATTACTAAAATCGACATGTGGTATTTAAAGCAATATGAAGAATTATATACTTTAGAAAAAGAGATTTCGACATTTAAAATAGAATCATTAACTAAAGACTTATTGTTAGAAGCGAAACAAAAAGGTTTCTCTGATAGACAAATAGCTCACATGTTAGGTTGTTACGAAAGTGAAGTGTACAACAAACGTGATGAATTAAACATTAATCGTGTTTATAAATTAGTAGATACTTGTGCTGCAGAATTTAAAGCAGAAACTCCTTACTACTATTCTACTTTTGAAAGTGAAATTGAATTGCCAAATGGTACAGTTACAGTTCAAAACGAAAGTAAAGTAACAGATAGAAAGAAAGTTATTGTATTAGGTTCAGGACCAAATAGAATTGGTCAAGGTATTGAGTTTGATTACTGTTGTGTACATGGTATTTTAGCTGCTGCAGAATGTGATTATGAAACTATAATGATTAACTGTAACCCAGAAACAGTTTCTACTGATTTTGATACAGCTGATAAATTATATTTCGAACCAGTTTTCTGGGAACATATTTATGATATTATTCGTCATGAAAA
>CAZCHR010000094.1:0-9962 GCA_964498665.1 uncultured Tenacibaculum sp.
CCTTCTTGCGCATTCATTAAAACTTTTGCCTCGTCCTTTAAAAATACTCCTTGATGAAACCATAAACCACAATAATTTTTAAAAGCTGCAATACCCATTATGTTTTTACCTTTATATAGATATGCTGGAGCATTCCATTTTATAGTTTCTTCTAATGGTAATTCTAATAAAACAGAACGCAAGAGATTTAACTCTTGCGTCCATTTATTTTTATAATTAATGTAATCTGTAACTTTTTTGTTCATTACAATTAATTTGCTATTTCACTAGTAAATTTAATACGCATTAAACGTAATTCATCATCATCATAATCACCGTCAAATTCATCTAAAGCTTCTTGAATTTTATCTGTTTCAGCTTCCATAAAATAATCATGAATTTCTTCTTGTTGATCTTCGTCTAATAGATCTTCTACTGCGTAATCAATATTTAATTTTGTTCCTGAAAATACAATTGCTTCCATTTCTTTAATTAATTCAGGCATTTCCAAACCTTTTGATTTAGCAATATCTTCTAATGGTAATTTTCTATCAGTATTTTGAATGATGAACAATTTTAACCCTGAATTTACACCAGTACTTTTAACTATTAAGTCATCGGCACGCATAATATCGTTCTCCTCTACATAACTAGCAATTAAATTCACAAAATCTTTTCCGTATTTTTTAGCTTTTCCCTCGCCTACTCCATGAACTTTTGCTAATTCATCTAAAGTTATAGGATATTTTAATGCCATGTCGTCTAACGATGGATCTTGAAAAACTGCAAAAGGAGGAACTCCTAAACGTTTACCAACACTTTTACGTAAGTCTTTTAGCATTGAAACAAGCTTATCATCTACACTTGCTCCTGATGATTTTTCGTTGGTAATTATTGTACCGTCATCATCAGTATCATATACGTGATTTTCAGTCATCATAAACTGTTCAGGATTATCTATGAACTTCTTACCCTTTTCAGTTAATTTTAAAACTCCGTATTGTTCTATTTCTTTTTTTATTAAATCAACCACTAATACTTGACGAATTAGTGCCATCCAATAATGGTTATCTTTATCCTTACCAACACCAAAAAATGGTTGTTCATTAGTTTTATGAGAATTTAGTAATGCATTTTCTTTACCTATTATTGTATTTACAATTTCTTTAGGCTTATACATTTCTAAAGTGTTTTTTATAACAGACAGCAAAGTAACTACTTCGTTTGTAGCTTCGTGCTTCTTTTTTGGATTACGCATATTGTCATCCATATCAGCACCTTCACCATTAACTGCATCAAATTCTTCTCCGAAATAATGTAATATATATTTACGCCTATTCATAGACGTTTCTGCATAACCAACTACTTCTTGCAATAATGCATGACCAACTTCTTGTTCTGCAACAGGTTTATTAGCCATGAATTTTTCAAGCTTTTCAATATCCTTATAAGAATAAAAGGTTAAACAATACCCTTCACCACCATCACGACCTGCTCTACCAGTTTCTTGATAATAACTTTCTAAGCTTTTAGGTATATCATGATGAATTACATAACGAACATCTGGTTTGTCAATACCCATACCAAAAGCTATAGTTGCAACAATAACATCACAATCTTCCATCAAAAACATATCTTGATGTTTTGCTCTTGTTTTGGCATCTAACCCAGCATGATAAGGAAGTGCATTAATTCCGTTTACTTGTAAAACTTGCGCTATCTCTTCAACTTTTTTACGACTTAAACAGTAAATAATACCTGTTTTACCTATCCGTTTTTTTATAAATCGAATAATATCTTTTTCAACATCCTTTGTTTTAGGGCGAACTTCATAAAATAAATTTGCTCTGTTAAATGATGCTTTAAAAACATTTGCATCACTCATTCCTAAAGTTTTAAGAATGTCTTCTTGTACTTTTTCTGTAGCTGTAGCTGTTAATCCAATAATTGGAACATTATCAATCTGCTTAATTATTGAACGTAAATTTCTATATTCAGGTCTAAAATCATGTCCCCATTCAGAAATACAATGTGCTTCATCAATAGCTACAAAAGAGATTGTTTGCTTTCTTAAAAACTCTACATATTCTTCTTTTATTAAAGATTCTGGTGCTACATACAATAACTTTGTAATTCCTGATTCAATATCAGCTTTCACTTGGGCTATTTCAGACTTGTTTAAAGATGAGTTTAGCACATGTGCAATTCCATGATCTTCAGAAATACCTCTAATTGCATCTACTTGATTTTTCATCAATGCAATTAAAGGAGATACAACAATTGCTGTTCCTTCTTTCATTAAAGCTGGTAATTGGTAACATAATGATTTACCCCCACCAGTTGGCATAATTACAAATGTATTTTCATTCTTTAAAATGCTGTTTACAACATCTTCTTGTAGACCTTTAAATTGGTTAAAACCAAATATTTTTTTTAATGATCCATATAAATCCGACTGCTCTATATTCATCTCCTAACATCAAAAATTAAAAACGATAACTAAATTACAAAAAACTATTATAAATAAGATGTAAACTTTCTTTTTATTTAAAAAGATTATCTTCTTATTTATTTCTATTTTTACATTTTAAAAATTTATTTAAAAACTTTTTTAAACTTGAAAGACGCAAACGCAATTCTCTCAACAGCAAAAGAAATAATACTTTTAGAAAGTATTGCTATTGCTAATTTAGTAAATTTATTACAGACTTCTTTTTCTAGTCTGATAAAAAAAATAATTTACAAATTAAACCTGAGAATTATTAATAATTATTCTCTTTTACGTCTTCTTATTTCAGATAACTTAATTAAAGCTAGAATATTTTAATATGGCAGCAAAAGAAATGTCTTTTTTAGATCATCTTGAGGAATTAAGATGGCATTTAGTTAGGAGTTTTGCTTCTATATTTATTGTAGCTATCATCATTTTTATTAATATAAATTATGTTTTTGATGAAATTTTACTAGCTCATTTACAACCTGATTTTCCTACTTACAAATTCTTTTGTAATGTATTTACTTCTGTAGGAATGGATAGTAGTTTTTGTTCTATTTCTTTAGATCAAACTTTACAAAGTGTTAATCCTACACAACAGTTAATGACATCAATATGGTCTTCATTAATTTTAGGATTTGTATTATCATTCCCTTATATATTATGGGAAATTTGGAGATTTATAGCTCCTGGTTTACATAGTTCTGAAAGAAAAAAATCTAGAGGTTTTATTTTTATTTCTTCCCTTTTATTTTTCTTAGGTGTACTATTTAGCTATTACGTTATTTTACCTATGTCGGTATATTTCTTTTATAATTATGAAATATCAGATAAGGTTCAAAATATTTTTAAGCTTGAAGCTTATATTAGTTTAATTACAAATACTTTGTTAGGTGTAGCTATTCTTTTCGAACTACCTGTTGTTATATTTTTCTTATCTAAAATAGGGTTAATTACTCCTCAGTTTTTAAGAAAATATAGAAAGCATGCATTGGTATTGGTTTTAATTTTATCAGCAATTATAACTCCTCCTGATGTTGCAAGCCAAATAATTGTCTCTGTACCTATTATGATATTATATCAATTAAGTATATATATATCAAAATTTGTATTAAAAAAACAACAAAAAAATGTCTCAAAAAGTCCAAGAGTTTAACGAGTATCGTGCTAAAATGAATGATAAAATTTTAGCAGCTGACAATAAAATTGTTAAACGTATATTTAATTTAGATACAAATGCCTTTAAAGAAGGTCATTTACCTACTAAAACCAAAGAATTACTAGGTTTGGTAGCATCAGCAGTATTACGTTGTGATGACTGTATTGCTTATCATTTAGAAAGTTCTCACAAAAACGGGGTTACTAAAGAAGAAATGATGGAAACAATGAGTATTGCTACCTTAGTTGGTGGAACTATTGTAATTCCTCATTTACGTAGAGCTGTTGAATATTGGGAAGCTATAGAAAGTGAAAATAGTTAACAGATAATTATGTTATCTGTCTATAAATTTATAGTAATTTCGTAATGCTATCAACTTAAAATTTTAATAAATATTAATGAAATTAAGAGCAGAAGACATACAGAAAATTTACGGTAGTAGAAAAGTTGTAAAAGGAATTTCTCTAGAAGTAGAACAAGGTGAAATCATCGGTTTACTTGGACCTAATGGAGCAGGAAAAACAACTTCTTTTTATATGATTGTTGGTATGGTAAAACCTAATAATGGTCAAATTTTTCTTGATGATGAAGAAATTACTAATGACGCAATGTATAAACGTGCGCAAAAAGGAATTGGTTATTTAGCACAAGAAGCTTCTGTTTTTAGAAAATTATCCGTTGAAGATAATATTATGTCTGTATTAGAATTTACAGACAGAACTAAAGCCGAAAGAGAAAAGCGTTTAGAAGAATTAATCGAAGAATTTAGCTTAGGTCATGTTCGTAAAAACAGAGGTGATTTACTATCAGGTGGTGAACGTCGTAGAACAGAAATTGCTCGTTGTTTAGCTTCTGACCCTAAATTTATCTTATTAGATGAACCTTTTGCAGGTGTAGATCCTATCGCTGTTGAAGATATTCAAGGAATTGTTGCTAAACTTAAAAATAAAAATATCGGTATTCTAATTACCGATCATGATGTACAAGCAACTCTTGCTATTACTGATAGAACTTATTTAATGTATAATGGTGGAATTTTAAAAGAAGGAACTCCTGAGGAGCTAGCCGAAGACGAAACCGTTCGTCGTGTATATCTTGGTAAAGATTTTGAATTAAAAAAGAAGAAATTTTAAAATTAAAATTTCTTCTTTTTTAATTATTAAATAAATTAATAATTACTACTCTTTCTTTAAATCACTAATTACTGAAATAGCTACATAAAATAAAATTATTAAAGGTATTGCTACAAACTTTAATAAAACTAACATTAAAATAGATACTAATAAAAATATATACTTCAATGTATTTTCTTTAAGACCAAAAGTTTTAAATTTTAATGCAAATAAAGGTATTTCAGCATTCATTAAAACAGTTAGTAAAATTGTTATTAGAATTAAAAAATATTGATTTTCTATTAAATTAATAAAAAATAATTGAGAAGAAAATTCTACTATTAATGGTAAAGAAATAACAAATAATGTCATTGCTGGTGTTGGTATCCCAATAAAAGAATCAGACTGACGTGTGTCTATATTAAAATTTGCTAATCTATAACAAGCTCCTAAAGTTAATAATAAGCCTAGATAAGGTAAATAATTGTTATTATTAATTTCGTCTCCGAAATAACCTTCAGAATCAATATGTAAAGCGCTTATAAGAAGCTGAAGCATTACGATACCTGGTACTACTCCACTTGTAACCATATCAGCCAAACTATCTAACTGCTTCCCTAGTTCACCTTGAACATTTAAAATTCTTGCTGCAAAACCATCAAAAAAATCAAATCCAATACCAATAGCAACTAAAATTGCAGTACTTACAAAATCTCCTTTTATTGCAAAAATTATTGCAATTGTACCGCATAATAAATTTCCTAAAGTTAGTAAATTAGGTATATGTCTTTTAATATTCATAATGTATAATCAATATTTATAGCGAAAATAAGAAATCATTTTATGAGTTTTATCTTTTAATTATTTTTTGTCATATTTGTTATTAAGTATAGTAAAATTTAAATTATGACTTTTTCTAATTCTTTTATTAATAAATTCTCTTGGTTTACAATTATAGTAGCTGTTTTATACATTTTTGGAGAAGGTTATTTTATGTTTTTATACGGACAACCTCATTTACATACTTTGGCTGACTTAATTGCTGTATTATTATTATTTTTTGGAGGATTTATGACATTAAAACATAAAAACTTAGGAATTATTTGTGGTGCTTGGGGATATAGTTTTTGCATCAATTACAGAACTTGGGTTTGGAGATATTATGCTAAACTTGAAGGAGTTTCAGACACAAGTACAGATACTGTAGGTAATATTTTATTTTTCTTATTAATATTTTCATGTATAGCCTTTATTATTTCCATTTTATTAAATCTACCTAAAACAAAAATTAAATAATGCCTATACTAACCTCAGACTTTATAGCTAAATCTCTTCCTTTTAAAAGTGCTCATTTTAATACAATGTATCGTCCATTATTTATGAAAGATACTATTAATTATAAGCGAAAAAGAATTACAACTTGGGATCAGGATTTTATTGATTTAGATTTTTCTTTTACAGGGTCTAATTCATTGGTATTATTAATTCACGGTTTAGAAGGGAGTTCGCAATCTAGCTACATGATTACCTGCTCAAATCATTTAAATAACAAAGGATTTGATACCGTTTGTATGAACTTAAGAAGTTGTAGTGGTGAAGATAATTTATTACTAGAAACTTATCACAGTGGAAAAACAGATGATGTAAATTTTATCGTAAATTACTTAATTTCAAACTATAATTATGATAATGTAATTCTTGTTGGTTATAGTTTAGGAGGTAATTTAACTTTAAAATATCTTGGAGAGTATAATATTCATTCTGTTGTAAAAGGAGGAATAGCGGTATCTGTTCCTATTGATTTAACAACCTCTCAGGCAGAATTAACAAAACTTAAAAAAAAAGTATATCTTAATGAGTTTTTAAAAACAATGAAAATTAAACTACTTCAAAAAGCAGAAAAATTTCCTGACTATACATTAGATAAAGAATTACTTTTTAAAGCTAGTAAATTTAGACATTTAGAGAAACAATACACTGTACCTGTATTCGGTTTTGAGAGCTCTGAAGATTATTGGTTAAAAGCAAGTGCAAAACCTTTTATAAGTAAAATAAAAGTTCCTGCTTTATTAATAAATTCATTGGATGATAGTTTTTTATCTAAAGAATGTTACCCAAAAGAAGAAGCCAAAGAAATGTCTAATTTTTATTTATTAACACCAGATTATGGTGGGCATGTTGGTTTTATATCTTCTTTTACAAATACAGATAATTATTGGTTAGATCATAGAATCGGAAAGTTTATCAATGAACAAATAGAATTAAATCCAAAGAATAATATCAAATAAAAATCAATAATATCTTAATCTTAATTAAGATATTTGTAATCTATAATTAGTTTATATATATAATTATGATTAAAAAAATTGTTGCTTTACTAATCTTTATCACTTGTGTTTCTTATTCTTTTTCACAAGTTTCAAATTCGGTTAGATTATCCAATTTTTCTCAAATAAGTATTATTACTTCAGGTCCAGGAGAAGCGTTATATGAAAAATTTGGTCATACAGCTATTAGAATTAAAGACCCAATGTTGCAATTAGATTTAATTTATAATTATGGTATAATTAATTTTGAAAATCCTAGTTTTTATATTGATTTTACTAAAGGATACATGAAATACAAATTAGCTAGATATCCTTTTTATTTAGCTTTAAAAAGTTCAAAACAAGACAAACGCTGGGTAAAAGAACAAATTTTAAACTTAACACAGAAGCAAAAAAATGAAATATTTAATTTTTTAGAAATAAATGCTACCCCTAAAAACGCAAGTTATTTTTACGATCCTTTTTTTGACAACTGCGCAACAAAACCTCGTGATATCATTCAAAAAACTATAGGAGATAATTTAATATTTAATGATGATTTTGCAACTGATAGTTTATCTATAAGACAATTAATGAACAATGAAATACATCAAAACACTTGGGGTAGTTTAGGAATTAATATAGCTTTAGGAAGTAGGTTAGATAAAATAGCAGCAGCAAACGAATATTTATATTTACCAGATTATGTCTTTAAGACTTTAAACGCTTCTAAAGTTATAAAAAACAACAAAGAAGAAAACTTAATTTATAAAACAATAGTTTTATTAGATTTTGAAGAAAAAAAATCAAAAAGTGATGTTATTAACCCACTTTTAATCTTTTTTATTGTTTCTTTTATAGGAATATATATTACCTATAAAGATTATGTAAATAAAAAAAGAACGAAATGGTTAGATTTCATTCTACTTTTCACAACCGGATTAATAGGTGTTTTAATTGTTTTTTTATGGTTTTTCACCAATCATTCTACTGCTCCAAATAATTTTAATTTCTTATGGGCTTTTGCTCCTAATCTTATTATTTCTTTTTTATTATTAAAGAAAAGTCCACCAAAATGGATTTCTAAATACCTATTGGGTCTTTTAATTTTATTACTACTAGTTCCTTTTGTATGGATTATAAGATTTCAATTATTCTCATATACATTGATACCTTTATTTATTTTATTAGGAATCCGTTACTGGTTTTTACAAAAAACTTTGAATAGCTAATTCATAACTCTGTAGACCGAAACCTGTAATTATTCCTTTAGCATTAGGAGCTATATAACTAACATGACGAAAATCTTCTCGTGAGTGCACATTAGATATATGCACTTCAATAACAGGTGTTTCAATCCCTTTTACAGCATCACCAATTCCCACAGAAGTATGTGTATAAGCAGCTGCATTTAAAATAACTCCATCATAAGAAAAACCTACTTCGTGTAGTTTATTTATAATTTCACCTTCAATATTAGATTGATAATAGTGAAGTTCAATAGTATTAAACCTTTCTTTTAAATCTTTAAAAAAATCTTCAAAAGAATTAGCCCCATATATTTCAGGTTCTCTTTTTCCAATTAAATTTAAGTTAGGTCCGTTTATTATAATCAGTTTTTTCATTTTATACATTTATAAAAAGTAAAAATAAACTTTTAAGTTTTAAGCATAAAAAAAGGAAGCAACTTCTTGCTTCCTTTTGTAATATTATTATGTATTTATAAAGAAAAAATATCTTATAATTTAAACATAACTCCTAATCCAAAATTAGATAATGAACCTCCAGTTACACTTATCCCTGAATAAGAAGCCTGAATCATTGTAGACTCTCCTAAATTATAACCTACTACTGGTCTGTAATAAAAACCTCCTTGAGCTCCACTAGGGCTAATTCCCACAGCATAACCTAAGTCAGCTCCTAAAGTAAAACTTTCAGATGCACTATAACGAGCTGCAGCTGCAATAGGTAAGTATGAAATATCTGTACTAGTGTTAACTCCAGCAGCATCAGCTAATCCATCTAATAAACCTCCAACAGCTCCTCCTAAATCTCCTAAAGCTCCTCCTAATGCATCTGACGCTTTTTGTTCTTTACCTATGAAATGAGAATAAGCAAGAGATGGACCTACTTTGAATTCATCAGAAACCTCAAATAAATAGTTAACTTCAGCTCCTATAACAAAACTACTAGTATTACTTGCATTACCTGTAGGAAGCCCTACATTAGCACCTATGTTAAATTCTCCTTCTTGTGCGTTTGCAGTAAAAACTGACGCTACAATAGCAACTGCTAATAATAATTTTTTCATAATTTTTAATTTATAATTATATATGTTTGAATGGCAAAATTAAATTTATTTTTAATTTTACCACAGTTTTTTTTAAAAAAAAAGAAAATAAAAATTAAATGCACTGGAAAACAACAATATACAGTTATGTTAATTATTTAAAAATAGAAAGAGGACTTTCTAAAAACTCTATTTCTAGTTACCAAAGAGATATTAAGAAGTTAATTTTATTTTTAGAATCTTCAAAAAACCTCGCTAATCCAATTAATATTACTGTTGAAGATGTTCAACAATTCATTTATGAATCTAGTAAAAGTATAAATCCTAGAAGTCAAGCTCGTTTAATTTCTGGGCTTCGTAGTTTTTTTGATTATTTAATTTTTGAAGATTACCGACAAGACAACCCTACTGATTTAATTGAAAGTCCTAATATTACAAGAAAACTACCTGACACTCTTGAAAAAGAAGAAGTAGATAATTTAATCGCAGCTATAGATTTAAGTCATCCACAAGGAGAACGAAACAAAACAATTATTGAAACTATTTATAGTTGTGGTTTACGTGTAAGTGAATTAATAAACTTACAATTATCAGATTTGTTTTTTGATGAACAATATATAAG
>CAZCHR010000095.1:0-9924 GCA_964498665.1 uncultured Tenacibaculum sp.
ACCTTATTATCTGATATATAAAATCGTCTTAAAATCAACTCATCTTTTACCAAAACTAAAGCTACAGTTCCATTATTTAATTTATCTATTTCTTTTTTATGTACAAATTCGCCAACAACAACATCTTTAGGATATAATCCTTTATCATGATTCGTCATTTCTAAATTCAAAACTGTGTAACCCCTATACTTTTTATCCTTAACTAATGGTAATTTTAAAACTGGTAAATCGTTTACAAAATTACTCTTATCAAAAAACTGAATATAATCTTTTAATAAATCGTTTGTTACACAAGGTATTTCAATAAACACATCTTTATTAACAAGTTCGGTTGCTAAAGTTAAGTCTCCTTTAAAACGCAATAATTCATTCACAGTTAATTCTGAAGTCAACAAATCATCAATCGCAATGCTAAAATAATTAGCAATTTTAATTATTGTATCAATCTTAGGCTCACTTCTACCCTCTTCGTAAGCACCGAGTGTTGCTCTCTTTAAATCAAAGACCTCAGCGAAAGACTGCTGACTTAAACCTTTTACTCCTCTAATTTTTTTAATGTTTTTTCCAAAAAAAGACATATTTGCTAATTTTATTTGCACTAATTAAATTAATCTGTATCTTTACACTAACAATATTAGCTAATATTTTTAATTCCTGCTATTTATTTTAGAATTAAAAATAAAAAAAGAAAATAATTAACTAAAAACATTTCTTATGGTACAATTTACACTTTACATTATAACTGCTATTTTCAAAACTTTTTTGTAATATTAACATCGCTAAAAAAAGAAAAACTAACTATTAAATTAATTGCTAATGAACCAACACTTTACAAAAACAAAGGACTTTTTACTTAAGTTAAACTTTAATATCATTAAAGAAAATAAAGAAGATGGTATTTTAGTTATCGAAAAAGAAAATTTCGGAATTAAAAACTTAATAATCGGAGTAGCCTACCCTATAATCATAATAGAACAATTCATTTTCAAAGTAAACAAACCTAGTGAAGAAATATTTAAAAGTTTACTTAAAAAAAATAGAGACATTATTCATGGGGCATTTGTTTTAGATGAAACAGGCGAAAAAGTGATTTTTAGAGACACTTTACAACTTGAGAACTTAGATTTAAATGAACTTGAAGGAAGCTTAAATTCCTTGAGTCTACTATTAAGTGAGTATTCAGAACAAATTATAACATTTTCAAAATATTAAAAATATAAATTATGAACTTTTTTAAACGATTATTTAAAATAGGGCAATCCGAAGCAAACTCTGCTATCGATAAAATGGAAGACCCTATTAAGATGACAGAACAAGGAATTAGAGATTTAAAAGCTGACTTAACTAAAAGTTTAGAATCTTTAGCACAGGTAAAAGCATTAGCAATTAGAGCTAAAAATGATGTAGAAGAGCTTACTGCAAAAGCAGAAGATTATCATCAAAAAGCAATGTTAATTTTACAAAAAGCTGCAAAAGGAACCATAGATACTAATGAAGCTGATAGGTTAGCTAAAGAAGCTTTAATAAAAAAAGAAGAGGCAAATAAAAATGTAACTCACACACAATCTCAAGCTGATAAATTAAATTCTTCTGTAAGTCAATTAGAAAAAAGTGTTGATGAAATAAAAAACAACATTAATAAATGGGAGAACGAATTAAAGACATTAAAAGCTCGCGTAAAAGTTTCTAAAGCCACTAAAAACTTAAGTAAGCAAATGGCAGAAATAGATAATTCAAGTACTGTTTCAATGTTAGAACGCATGAGAGAAAAAGTAAATCAAGAAGAAGCTTTAGCTGAAGCTTATGGTGATTTAGCTAAATCTTCAAAATCAATTGACGACAAACTAAACGAAGCTGTTGACTTCACAGATACAAATGCAGAAAATGATTTAGCTAAATTAAAAGAACAATTAGGTTTAAATAAAAAAGCATAACCATTGAACTCACTAACCGACATTATTTTTTCTAGTGTAAACTGTACACTTACCATTCTTGTTATTATACTAGTTGTCTACTGGTTAGTAACCATGATATCTGGTATAGATTTCGATTTAGACATCGATGTAGATATAGATATTGATGCCGATATAGATATCGACACCGGTATAGAGGGTGGAAATGTAGATTTTCATGACGTAGCCAATACAGAAGTTAATAAAGAAGATATTGTAGGTAAACGCAGAAAACCTTTAAAATGGTGGCAAGTAGTACTTATATATTTCAATTTTGTAGGACTCCCATTTATGTTCACTTTTACATGTTGGATTTTCATATGGTGGATTTGTACAACTACCAGTACAGTTATTACTCATAGCTTTAATAATAGTTTTGGTTTTATATTAATGTTAGCTGGTTTTTTTCCATCATTAATTATAACTAAAATCTTTACAACCCCGTTTAAGAGTTTTTTCAAAAACTTAAATCAAGACGGAGATAAGCCTACAGATATTATTGGACGAACTGGAATTTGTCTATCAAATATTTCAGATGAAAAATTAGGATCAGCTGAAATTTCAGCTGACGGAAATCATCTTTCAATAAATATTAAATCTTTAAATGGTGAAAAAATAAAATTTAGAGAACCTATTTTAATTATTAAACAGAGTACAGACAAAACATACTATTACGCACAAAAATATACTAACTAAAAAACTAATTAATTAAATTACTATGATGGATAACTTATTACAAATTGTTGGAATGGGAATCGGACTATTATTATTCTTAGTCATACTATACTTTGCCATTGTTGCAATGTTTTACAAAAAAGTACCACAAGGTCAAGCTCTTGTTCGTACTGGATTTAAAGGAACAAAAGTAGCTACAGATAGGGGTATGTATGTAGTTCCTGTTTTTCACCGAGTAGAAATTATGGATATTTCTGTAAAGAAAATTCAAATAGAACGTTTAGGTAACGATGGACTTGTTTGTAAAGATAACATGCGAGCTGATATAAAAGTAGCCTTTTTTGTCCGTGTTAATAATGAAGTAGAGTTTATAAAAAAAGTAGCACAAACAATTGGATGTGAAAGAGCATCACATCACACAACATTAGAAGAATTATTTGAAGCTAAGTTTTCTGAAGCATTAAAAACTGTTGGAAAGAAGTTTCAATTTACAGAATTATATGAAGCTCGTCGTGAATTTAGAGATGAAATAGTTGATATTATCGGTACCGATTTAAACGGATATACACTAGAAGATTGCGCTATTGATTACCTAGAACAAACTCCTGTTTCTTTCTTAAAAGCTGATAATATTTTAGATGCTGAAGGAATTAAAAAAATAACTGAACTAACAGCTGCACAAAATATTAAGTCTAACTTAATTATGCGTGATGAAGAAAAAATAATTCGTAAGCAAGATGTTGAGGCACGTGAAGCTATTTTAGAACTAGATAAGCAATTAGCAGAAAAAGAAGAACAACAAAAAAGAGAAATTGCTAATATAAAAGCACGTGAAGAAGCCGAAACTTTAAAAGTTGCTGAAGAAGAACGTTTAAAATCAGAATCTGCTCGTATAATTACAGAAGAAAAAGTAAAAGTTGCTGAGGAAAACATGGAGCGTCAAATTATTGTTGCTGCCAAGAACAAACAACGTACTGATGTTGTAGAAACTGAACGTGTTGAAAAAGACCGAATGCTAGAAGCAACAGAACGTGAAAGAATTGTTACACTTGCTCAAATAGAAAAAGAAAAAGTAGTTGAAATAGAAAAGAAAAATATTCAAGACGTAATTCGTGATCGTGTGATGCTAGAAAAAGGCGTAGTAGAAGAGCAAGAAAACATGAAAGACATTGAGGCTTTTAAAACTGCTGATCGTGAAAAACAAGTTAAAATTACTGTTGCTGAAGGAGAAGCTGAAGAAGCTTTAATTAAAACTATAAAATCTGCTGAAGCAGAAAAAGAAGCTGCTAAACAAAAAGCTGAAGAAATTAACATTGAAGCTCAAGCTCAAAAAGAAGCTAGTATTAAAGAAGCTGATGCACGTAAAACATTAGCAGAAGCACAAGCTAAAGAAGAAGCTACAATAGGAATGTCTGAAGCACAAGTAATGCATGCAAAAGCAGATGCTCATGAACGTCAAGGGGTAGTAGAAGCTTTAATTATAGAGAAAAAAGCTAAAGCGGAAGCAGCTGGTATCGAAGCCAAAGCAGACGCTATTAAAAAAGAAGGTTTAGCTGAAGCTGAAGTTATTAAAGAAAAAGCTTTAGCTGATGCAGCTGGTATTGAAGAAAAAGCTGAAGCAATGAAAAAACTAGATGGAGTTGGAAAAGAACACGAAGAGTTCAAATTACGTTTAGATAAAGAATTACAAGTCGATTTAGCAGAGATTACTATTCAAAAAGATATAGCAGATGCACAAGCACAAGTAATTGGAGATGCTTTAAAAGCTGCCAATATTGATATTGTTGGTGGAGAAACCATGTTCTTCGATCAAATTATAGGTCAAATAACTAAATCTAAAGGAATTGATAGATTAGTTAAACATAGTGATAATATTCAAGATGTAAAAGATGCTATTCTAGGAAGTGATGATGTAAAAGGGAATCTTTTAGAAAAGGTAAAAGGTTTTGCTACTAAATATGGCATTTCATCTGAAGATATTAAAAACCTTACGATTGCAAATTTATTAATAGACTTAAAGAATAAATCTGTAGATTCTGATGAACAAACGCTTTTCGGAAATCTTTTTAACTTAGCTAAAGGCTTAGGTTTATCTGACAAGAAACTATCTTAATAAAGAAGAAAGGTTTTATTGTAAAATATAAAACCTTTCTTTTTTTACTTTCATTTATTTGAAAAACTCTCACTATTAGATTTATTAAGAAACAAATTCATTCTTCTTTTTAGATGTTTTTGTTCACTTACCATAAACTATCTACTCAAAAAACGCATGAAAAACCAAAATACAGCTCAACATTTAGACGGTGGAACCTATGAAATTATTCAAAGTAGATTGCAAAAACAAAAACAAGAACTACAAGAACGATTACATAAATTAAATGATTCACGAAAGCATGTATTTGGCACAATCGAAACCAAATTAATTGCCAACGATCGTATAAATACAGATAATAACTGTATTGCTAGAGACATTATATCACTTGGTAATATTTCTATTTTTGGTTACAATGTGCATTTCGGTCTAAGAACAGACATACAGCTATCTGATGTATTTAGTATTTATGAATATAAAGATGGTCATTTTCAATCAAAAAACTTAGACCTATTAAACAATGTCACTTTTTTAGACGATTTTACCAATTTATATAAATATTATAGAAACACCATTTTCTCTAAATTTGCTGTTATTGATAATTATTTACACATGGTTTTTCAACTAAGTGAAAGTAATTCTGATATCAAAACTTTTAAATGGTTAATTAACGACAACCAGTTACAATATATAGATAATCGTAGCGAACACGAATACAAATACCCAACACAACACGAGTTTAATTGGCAAGAAGTTACCCGTGAAATGCATCGTTATGGTACGCACTCTCATATATCAATCTTAGATAAAATATTTGTTGAAACCATTGGTGGTGATTTAACAATAAAGATTGAAGATAACACGGAGGATGGAAAAGGAATTTTATCAGAATCAGTAACTCATATAGATCAAACTTTAGATGATGGACAATTTAGATTTGCCGACTTAGGTAACCTTGTTGCTCTAGAAATAAAACCTTTTCAAGAAGATAACAGATATTTTGTTTACAACCATAAAATACAGGAAGTAAAAAAAATTGATAGTATAAAAGATACTGCTGTAAAATTACCAGACAACCAAGGTATTATATTTCCTAACGGTTACTACCTACAAACCGGAGAATACAAATTATTTGAAAATGACGCTAAAAATGTAAGATTTCAACAAAAAATCAATGCTCCAAACGGAGAAGATTACCTATATGTTTTTTATGCAACTATTCGTGGTTTATATATTTTAATGTCATATAACATTATAGAACAAGAAGTTAAAACTCCTATTATATGTAATGGATTTACGGTTTTAGAAAACGGTGAATTATGTTATTTTAAAACAGAGAACGAGCAAACGAAACATCATGTTATTCAAATATGGCAAACACCTTATTTAAAAGGAAACAGCATGCCATCACAACATAAAGATAGTTTACTTTATAAAATTGGAAATAAAGATATTGTAAAAGCTATGGCCGAATGCCATGAGTTAATTACACTTCTAAATAAAAAAGACAATTATACTGGACTTTATGATGATATTGCAAAACAATCTAAAGATATAAATGATGCCTATTATTGGCTACCAGAATCAGAAACACATCTATTAAACCTTCCTATTTCTGAGATTAATGAAGCTGCTAATGCTGCTATCGATGAATTTGAAAAAGTTGTTCAATTAAAAAAACAAGCTAATAAAGAAACGGAGCAAATTAATAAAAAATCTGATGCTCTTTTTAATAATATAAGAAGTAGCTCATTTAAATCTATCGACGATTTTGTTCATTTACTAAATCAACTTCGTACATTAAGAGGTGAAGTTATTAGTTTACACGATGTTCGTTATGTTAATATAGATCATCTTAAAAATTTAGAAACACAAATATCTGAACAAAACACATTAATATCTAAACGTTGTGTTGAGTTTTTACTAAATGATAAAGCATTATTACCTTACCATAAAAGATCTGAAGAAAAACAAGAACAACTTACTACTATTAAGAAAGTAATTGATGTTAAAAAACTAGAAAAAGAAGTTCATACAATTACTTCTGATTTAGAATTATTAATAGAAATTGTTTCTAATTTAGAAATTGAAGACACTTCACATTCAACAAAAATAATTGATAATATTTCATTAATATTTGCAACACTAAATCAATTAAAATCAGGAATAAAAAACAAAATAAAAACACTTGGAAGTAGTGAAGCTAAAGCTGATTTTATAGCTCAATTAAAATTAATTGATCAAAGTATCATTAATTACATTGACATGGCTTCTACGCCAGAAAAGTGTGATGAATATTTAACCAAAACATCCATACAACTCGAAGAATTAGAAGGTAAATTTGCCGATTTTGAAGATTTTATTACTCAAATAATCGAAAAACGTGAAGAAATTCACAATGCCTTCGATACTCGTAAAAATGCTTTAATAGAAAAGAGAAATAAAAAAACTACAGCCTTACAAACAGCATCGCAAAGAATTTTAAAGGGAGTCGCTAAAAAAGCACAAACATTTAATTCTAACGAAGACATTAACGGTTACTTTGCTGCTGATTTAATGATTAATAAAGTCAGAGACATTGTTAAGCAATTAAAAGAATTAGATGATATTGGTAAAGCTGAATCAATTGAAACACAATTAAAAGTAGCTAAAGAAGATGCTATTCGTAAATTAAAAGACAAACAAGAACTTTATGAAGATGGAGAAAACATTATTAAGTTTGGAAAACATAAATTTGGTGTAAATAAACAGATTTTAGACCTTACCATTGTTTATAAAAATGATGAATTATATTATCATTTAACTGGAACAGGTTTTTACGAAAAGATAACAAATGAAACCCTTATTAAATCTCAAAAATATTGGAATCAAGAATTAGTTTCAGAAAATAAAGAAACCTATAGATCTGCTTATTTAGCATATAAAATATTCAAAAATCATTTAGAAGAAGATCTTATAAACCTTACAGAAGAAGATCTTTTACAGCTAATACAAAAAGAGAGCGGTAACCTTTATTCTGAAGGTTATGTAAAAGGTGTTCATGATATTGATGCAACTAAAATACTACATACTTTAATACATAAACATAAAGAACTCGGTTTATTAACTTATTCACCAAATACAAGAGCTTATGCTCAGTATTATTGGCATTCTTTAAAAAAAGAAGACCAAGAACATTACAATACTGCTATAAAAACATCAGGAGAAGTTTTAAAGTTTTTCCCAGAAAGTAAAGAGTATGATTTTATTATAGATGAATTAACTAATAAAATCAGTCTTTTTTCACAAGAAACAAAGCTATTTAACTCTTCAGAAAGTAATCAAATAGCTATTTATTTATTTGAAGAATTACAACAAGATAATTCTTTTCATACAAGTAAAAATGCTTTTAGCATAAAAGAAAATTTTATAAAAACTCTAAAAAAACATGATGCCTTTCATACTTTTTCTGCAGGATATAAAAAGTTAACAAACTATATTGATAAAATTCAACTAATAAAACAGTGGGTAATTTCTTATATAAACACAACAGAAAAAGAAGATGTAAGTTATTTAAATGAAGTTGTTTGTCTGTTATTTTTTGAAGATAACTCTATTTCAAAAATTAATAATGTTAATCCTACTACAGTAATAAAAGATTTAAAAGGAGAACATTCATCACTTATAAATAATGAATTCACTTTTAAATATCATCAATTTATAAATAGCCTAAGTAATTTTAATACTATTGAAGTTCCTAATTATTTAGCTTATAAAGAAACTAAACAAAAAGCAACTGACAGCTTAAAATATGATTTAAAGTTAGATGAATTTAAACCACGTGTTTTATCTTCTTTTGTAAGAAACAAACTTATTGACCAAGTATATTTTCCTTTAATTGGAGATAATTTAGCCAAACAATTAGGTACTGTTGGTGATAATAAACGTACCGACAGAATGGGAATGCTTCTATTAATATCTCCACCTGGGTATGGTAAAACCACTTTAATGGAGTACATATCTAATAGGTTAGGTTTAGTATTTATGAAAATAAACGGACCCGCTATTGGTCATGAAGTTACTTCAGTAGATCCTATGTCGGCAAATAATTCAGCTTCAAGAGAAGAATTAAAAAAATTAAATCTAGCTTTCGAAATGGGAGATAATGTAATGTTATATTTAGATGACATACAGCATTGTAATCCTGAATTTTTACAAAAATTTATATCACTATCAGACGGAACTCGAAAAATTGAAGGGGTATATAATAATAAATCAAAAACATACGATTTAAGAGGTAAAAAGTTTTGTGTTATTATGGCTGGAAACCCATATACTGAGAGCGGTGATAAATTTCAGGTACCTGATATGTTAGCAAATAGATCAGATATATATAATTTAGGCGATATTATTGGAGACACGGCTCGTTTATTTAAACTAAGTTTAATTGAAAATTCATTAACATCAAATCCTATTCTACATCAATTAGCAAGTAAAAATTTTGAGGATCTTTACATATTAGTTGACAAAATTGAAAACAACACAAAAGAAATTAACTTAAAAGGCAATCATACTAAACAAGAAGTTCAAGATTATATAGCTGTTTTAGAAAAAGTAATAATTGTTAGAAATACAATTATGAAAGTTAACGAAGCCTATATTAAATCGGCAGGAATGGACGATAATTACAGAACTGAACCTTCTTTTAAACTACAAGGGTCGTATCGTGACATGAATAAATTAGTTGCTAAAATTGTTCCGATAATGAATCATGAAGAACTAAATCGTTTGATTTTATCACATTACGAAAGCGAATCACAAACATTAACCTCTGCTGCCGAAGCAAATTTGTTAAAATATAAAGAATTAATAAATTCACTTACATCGGAAGAAGAAAAACGCTGGAATACAATTAAAGAATTATTTATAAAAAATAGCAAATTAAAAGGTTTTGGTAATAAAAATGAAATGGCTCAAGTTTTAAATCAAATGATGGCTTTTACAGAAAATTTAGAAGGCATAAAAGATGTTTTACAAAAAGGTTTAGAGAAAAATTAATTAAAAAAAACAAAACCTATTTGAAAACAAATAGGTTTTGTTTTTGACTCCTAAACTCCAAAAATAGACACTATCCTAAAATCTGTGTAAGTAAAAACTCAGGGTTAGATTATTTTTCAAATATAGCTAAAAATTGATTTAGTATTATCCCCCAATTTCTAACAGGCA
>CAZCHR010000096.1:0-9683 GCA_964498665.1 uncultured Tenacibaculum sp.
TAAAAAAAGATGATTTTACCACAGCGACAAGTGATAAAATCATCAATAAAGGAATTCCGAAAACTATTAAATTGCTCTGTAAATTAATTTTAGTAAACATAAATACATTTTGTTAAATTACTTCAAATTATTAGTAGCTTGTATTTATATTTTGTTACTCTTTTTTTGAATTATTTTTTTACTTTTTATAAACCTTTCCGTTTTTCATAACAAAAACAACATTTTCCATTGTATTAATATTTTTAGTTGGATCTTCATCTACAGCAATAATATCAGCTAAAAAACCTACTTTAATTTGACCTATTTCATTTTCCATCTTTAAAATTTTAGCATTTGTAATAGTTGCAGATTGAATTGTTTCCATAGCTGGCATACCAGCTTCTACCATATAACCAAATTCTTTACCGTTATTACCATGTTTAAAAACACCTGCATCGGTACCAAAAGCAATACCTACTCCTTTTTTATATGCTTTTGCGAATGTTCCTTGTATTTGCGGACCAACTGCCAACGCTTTTGGAACTACGATATCGGGATAAAATCCTTTTATTTTAACTTTCTCTTCTACTTCTTTACCTGCTGTTATTGTAGGAACCAAATATGCATTGTGTTTTTTCATTAGTTTCATCGTTTTATCACTCATATAAGTTCCGTGTTCAATCGTTTTTACACCGCCTATAATTGCTCGCTGCATTCCTTCATCACCATGTGCATGAGCAGCTACGTGCATTCCGTAATCTTTAGCTGTATCACAAATTGCTTTCACTTCTTCGATAGTAAACTGAGGATTATCTCCGCTTTTAGCAACACTTAAAACCCCACCTGTTGCTGTTATTTTAATACAGTCTGCTCCGTTTTTATAACGCTGACGCACTGCTTTTTTAGCATCTTCAACAGAATTCACTACTCCTTCTTTTGGACCAGGGTTACCTACTAATTTTCTACTACTTCCGTTTGTAGGGTCCGCATGACCACCTGTAGTTGCTAACGATTTACCAGCTGTAAAAACTCTTGGTCCAGGAATTTTACCAGCATCAATAGCTTTTCGTATTGAAATATTAACTCCCGTTCCGCCTAAATCACGAACTGTAGTAAAACCTTTTAGCAAAGTTGTTTTAGCAAAACCAACAGAATTAAAAGCAATATCAGATTCGTTTAATGTATATCGATTTAATCTTGTTTTTCTATCAAACTCTTGTTCAATATGCACATGCATATCAATTAACCCTGGCATTACAACTTTATCTTTTAAATCTATAACTGTAATATTTCCTCCTCTTGGTATCACATAACCATTATATAAGTGTGTAATTTTATTACCTTTTACAACTATTGTTTGCTTTTCTTTTACAATTCCTTTCTCTGTATCTATTAATTTTCCGCAAAGTATATGTGTTGTTTGGCTAAAAGATATTGACACCGAAAATAAAAGTATTATTAAAAGATTGATTTTCTTCATGATAAAAAATTAATTTAGATTTATAAATGTATGAAAAATTAAGTAGCTTGCTTCTTTTAATTTATTGATTTTAATGAAGAATATCGTAATTACAGGAACCAGTCGAGGAATTGGTTTTGAATTAGCGCAACATTTTGCAAAACAAGGTAATAATGTATTAGCTTTATCAAGAAACACAAAACCTTTAGACGCAGTTAATCATAAAAACATTACAACTATTTCTGTTGATTTATCTAAAGAGTCTGACATAAAAAGAGCTACTGACTTTATTAAAACCGAATGGAATAAAGTAGATATACTAATTAATAATGCTGGTAAGTTAATTAACAAACCTTTTACTGAATTAACTACTACCGATTTCGAAGAAGTATATAAAGTAAATGTTTTTGCTGTTGCTGAATTAACCAAACAATTAATTCCGTTTATGCAAAAAGGTAGTCATGTAGTTACCGTAAGTTCTATGGGTGGAATTCAAGGAAGTATGAAGTTCCCTGGATTAGCAGCTTACAGTTCTGCAAAAGGGGCAGTTATTACTTTGTCTGAATTATTAGCCGAAGAATATAAAGAACAACAAATTGCTTTTAACGTATTGGCTTTAGGTGCTGTACAAACAGAAATGTTAGAAGAGGCTTTTCCTGGATATGTAGCTTCGTTATCTGCTAAAGAAATGGCAAACTATATTTTTGATTTCGCTTTAACAGGAAACAAGTTTTACAACGGAAAAGTTTTACAGGTTTCGAGTTCTACTCCTTAAAATATTTTTTTTGAAAGAAACGCTTCTAAAATACATACCAGAAAAAGCTGTTCCGTTAGTTATTTATTTAATTAACGAGCATAAAATCAATCTTAAAATTGTTAATCAACGACAAACAAAACATGGTGATTTTAGGACTTTTCCGAACGGACAAACTCAAATTACGGTTAACAACAATTTAAATGAATATCAGTTTTTATTAACTTTAATTCATGAGATTGCGCATCATGTTACACATAAAAAATTCGGACGTGTACAACCACATGGAAAACATTGGAAAACCGTTTTTCAGCATTTAATGCTCCCTTTTTTACAACCAGATATTTATCCGAAAGAAATCCTTCCACATTTAGCTAATTATCTTAAAAGTCCAAAAGCAAGTACCGATACTGATGTTAATTTATCTTTAGCTTTACGAGGTGGACAAGCAGAAAACGGAAAGAGTTTTATCTTTGAAATTCCGATTGAAAGTGTTTTTCAATTTAAAAACACCTTATATAAAAGAGGTAACAAACGAAGAACTCGTTACGAATGTTTAAATTTAACGAATAAAAAAGTATATCTTTTTAATCAGAATGCAGAAGTGAAACTTCTAGCTTCAAACATATAATTAAATTTTCTAATAGCAATTTATGAATAAAAATTATTATGCAGTAATTATGGCAGGTGGTTTAGGCTCAAGGCTTTGGCCAGTAAGCAAACAAGAATATCCGAAGCAATTTCATGATATGTTAGGAACTGGTGAATCGTTAATTCAACGTACTTTTTCTAGAATTAATCAATTAATTCCTTCAGAGAATATTTTAATTGCCACTAACAAGCGTTACGAATATTTGGTTTTAAAACAATTACCGAAAACTACACAACAGCAATTATTGTTAGAACCTGCAATGCGTAATACTGCTCCTTGTATTTTATATGCTGCTTTAAAAATATACAATCAAAATTCCGATGCAGTTATGTTGGTTGCTCCTTCTGATCATTGGATTGAAAATGAAACTGAGTTTTTAAACAACATCGAAACATCTTTTAAAGCTTCGGCTAATTCTGATATTTTAATGACATTAGGTATTCAACCAGATGCACCAAATACAGGTTATGGATATATTCAGTTTGAGCAAAATTCATCAGCAATAAAAAAAGTAAAAAACTTTACCGAAAAACCTCAGCTAGATAAAGCTAAAGAGTTTTTATCAAGTGGTGATTACTTATGGAATGCTGGTATTTTTGTTTGGTCGGCTAAAAGCATTTTAAATGCTTTTAAAGAACATCTTCCAGAAATGGTTGATATTTTAGACGATGGAGATAATGTGTATAATTCAGATTTTGAAGATGATTTCATAAAATCTAACTACGAAAAATGTGAAAACATTTCTATCGATTTCGGAATTATGGAACGTGCAAAAAACGTACATGTTTTACCAGTAAATTTTGGATGGAACGACCTAGGTACTTGGGGATCTTTATATAATAAATTAGAAAAAGACACTCAAGAAAATGCAATCGTTGGTGCTGAAACTATTTTTAGAGATGCCAGTGGAAATATGGTTAGAACTCAAAATGGTAAAAAAGTAATTATTCAAGGTTTAAACGATTTTATTGTTGTTGAAAAAGATGATGTTATTTTAATTTGTCCAAGAAAAGACGAACAAGACATTAAACAAATTAGTGCAGCAGCAAAAGAAAAAATTTAACTACACAAAGCATCACTTCTAATTAATGGAATATTCTAACATTCTTAACATTGGTATTTTAGCGCATGTAGATGCTGGTAAAATAACCTTAACTGAACATTTATTATATCATGCTGGTGCTATTAGAAAAATAGGGAGTGTTGATAAAGGTTCTGCAGTTACCGATAATTTAACGTTAGAAAAAGAACGTGGTATCTCTATTAAAGCAGCTACAACTTCTTTTGTTTGGAAAAACACTAAAGTAAATTTAATTGACACACCTGGTCACGTAGATTTTTCAAGTGAAGTTGCCAGAACTCTTTGTGTTGTTGATGCTGTTGTATTAGTTATTTCTGCTGTAGAAGGTGTACAAGCACATACCTTAACTATTGTTGATGCTTTACACGATTTAAAAATTCCTACGTTAATTTTCATCAATAAAATAGATCGTCAAGGAGCTGATACAGAATCCGTTTTGAAACAAATTAAAAAGGAGTTACAATTTAAAACGGTATCTATTTACACAAGTCATGATGAAGGGTTAACCTCAGCACATATAAAGTCTGTATTCAATAACACTTCAATTAATAAAGACGAAAAAGAAGCTATTTTAGAAGAATTAATTGAAACGGATGAAAATTTACTTACTCAATATTTTAACGGAGTTAACCTTTCTGATGAAGTTTACTTAAACACCATTACAAAAAGCACTTCAAATACTTTAATAACTCCAGTTTTTATCGGAATTGCAAAAAATAATATTGGTGTAGAAGAATTATTAAACGGACTTGTAACATTTATAAAACCTAAAAAAAGAAATACTACTAATGAAACTTCGGCTTATGTATATAAGTTCGAGCATCATAAAATACATGGAGCTATGGCGCATGTAAAAGTTTTTTCGGGTGAATTATCATCGAAATCAGTTATTTATAATCACACTCAAAGTTTAGAAACCAAGATAAATCAGTCTAAAGTTTTTCACGAAACAAAACATTTAGACACTGCTATTAAAACTGGTGACATCGGAATTATCACAGGAGTTTTAGGTACAAAAGCGGGCGATATTTTGGGGAATCCAGAAGGTATTCCAATAGTTCCAGAATTAAACATACCTGTATTAAGTGTACAAGTAATCGCTATAAACGATAAAGATTACAATGCGCTCGCGCAAGCATTACAAATTATAGATAAAGAAGATCCGAGTTTACAATTTAAATGGCATAAACCCGAAAAAGAGTTAATCCTATTATTAATGGGCGATATGCAAATAGAAGTGCTTACGTATTTATTACAAGAGCGTTTTAATATAGCTACTCGTTTTACAGATCCTCAAATAGTATATAAAGAAACCATCAGTAAAGCTACCGAAGGTTACATTCGTTATTGGATGCCTAAACCTTGTTGGGCAATTATGACGTTTTTAATTGAACCTTCTCCTTTAAATTCCGGAGTTAGTTACCAATCTATAGTTTCTAAAAACGATGTTCATAATAAATATCAAAATGAAATTGCACGAACAATTCCGAAAGCTTTAGAACAAGGTTTATTAGGTTGGGAAGTTACCGATGTGAAAATAACTTTAATAAAAGGAGAAGATCATAATGTACATTCAAGACCTGGAGACTTTAATTTAGCAACTCCAATGGGAATTATGAAAGGTTTACAAGCTGGAGGTACACATTTATTAGAACCGTTATTGCGTTTTGAAATAAAAACAAATGAAGAGTTATTAGGTAAACTAATATCAGAACTCACCAACAGAAGAGCTATAATTGACGCTCCTACTTTTGAGCAAGATTTAGTTTTACTAACTGGAACAATTCCCGTTGCTACTTCGTTAGATTTAAGCATCAAACTGAACACTATTTGCAGCGGACGCCTTCGATTAAGAACCATTTTTCATGGTTACGATGTTTGCCCTGAAGGAGAAGGTGAAACAAAAGAGTTTAAGGGTGTTAACCCTTTAGATGAAGCTCAATGGATTTTACATCGTCGTGGGGCTTATAAAGCTGATGAAAGAGTTATTTAATTATCTCTAATTATTTCTTCTAAAAAAGGATAATAATACTCTGTCATATAGGCTCCTATTTTTTCTCCTAACACATATCCATTAGCATCAACAACTATTATTGATGGAAAAGAACTTATTCTATAATTCATTTTTAATTTTTCATTTTCCAGTTTAGCTTCTTTACTAACTAAATCTCTATTTCTTGGAAAATCTGCTTTATATAAAACTAAATTTTTATTAGAAAAATTCTTGAATTTATCAGTTTCAATCAATTCTCTTTCAATCTTTTTACATGGTGGACACCAGTCAGAACCTGTAAAAAAAATCAAAATTGGTTTTTTTTCTTTTTTAGCTTTTTTTGTTGCTTCATCAAAAGAAATTTGCCAATTTACATGACTGTTATCAACAGTGCTTTCTTGAGCAAAACTTAAGTTTACACTTAAGAAAAGTACTAAAATCAAAAATATTTTTTTCATTATAATTAGTATTTACTGTTTCAAAAATATCAAAAATAATACCACAAATAAAAAAATTAACTTTTTATTTGACTGAATATAAATTTATTAAACCTGTCTTCATCGTTTAAAAAAGTACTTTCAATAGCTATATAATATACATCTTCTAGATTTTCTTTTAACCTCATATAATCCTTTTCTGTGGTTATGATTATATTTTTAGATGCACTCTCTGTTTTAATTTTTAAAATATCTTGAGATGTAAAATTATGATGATCTGGATAATTTAAATGCTTATAATTTATCTGTTCTTTTGATAAATATTGTAATAATGAATTGGGATTTGCTATTCCTGTAACCAATAAAACTTCTTTATTTTTTAAATCAGAAATTGAAAGTTTCTTTTCTCCTTTTAAATCTTCATCATAAGAAATCGTTGTAAAAAAAACTTGTTGGTTTTTAGTTGGTTTTAATTTTTTAACAATAGCTTTTTGTTCTAGCATTGTTAAATTATTGGGGCACTTAGTAACTACTATTACATTTGCTCTTTTTGCTCCTCTTTTACTTTCTCTTAAATTCCCTGTTGGTAATATAAAATCATCAGTAAACAAATCGTCGTATTTTGTTAATAAAACATATGTACTTGCTTTTACTTTTCTATGTTGATATGCATCGTCGAGTAAAATTATTTGTGGTGACTTTTCTTCTTTTAATAATTGTTTAATTCCGTTTGTTCTGTCAGCATCTACAGCAACAGTAATTTCTTTTCCGTATTTTTTATAAAACTGTAATGGTTCGTCACCTACATCTATAGCTTTATGAATATTTTTTACAATTTGAAAACCCTTGGTTTTTCTTTTATAACCACGACTTAAAACAGCTACTTTATTATTATTCTTTAATAACCGTATTAAATATTCAATTTGAGGTGATTTACCTGTACCTCCAACACTTAAATTACCAACAGCTATTACAGGAACATCAAATGAAGTAGATTTTAAAATACCTATATTAAAAAACCAATTACGAATACTTGTAACAATATCATATATAACTGTAAACGGGAACAATAAAAAACGTAATAACTTCATACCATCAAAAGTAAATATTATTTTATCATTATAAACAAAGTAAATAAATCTTTAAAATAGATTGATAAGTCATTTTTCTTAGTAATAACAAGTTTTAGTAACTTTGACCAATTCATTAAATAAAAAAAATGCAAATAAAAGACGTTACCAATTATATTGAACAATTAGCTCCACTTTCATACGCTGAAGATTTTGATAATGTAGGTTTATTAATAGGGAATTACAGCACCGAAGTAACTGGCGTTTTAGTTACTCTTGATACTTTAGAAGAAACTATAGATGAAGCAATTGCTAAAAATTGTAATTTAATTGTAAGCTTCCACCCTATTATTTTTAGCGGTTTAAAGAAATTTAATGGAAATAACTATGTAGAACGTGTGGTTTTAAAAGCAATACAAAATAATATTGCTATTTATGCTACACATACAGCACTAGACAATGTTAATAATGGTGTTTCTGCAAAAATGTGTGAAGTTTTAGGTTTACAAAACTGTAAAACATTAATTCCTAAAAAGGGAATTATAAAAAAACTAACAACTTATGTTCCAACCTCAGAAGCAAATAACTTAAGAGATAAACTTTTTGAAGCTGGTGCAGGAAATATAGGAAACTATGAAAACTGCTCTTTCAACACAGAAGGAAAAGGAAGCTTTAAAGGAAATGAAAATTCAAATCCAACAATAGGTAAAAAAGGTGAATTAATATTTGAAGAAGAAACTTGTATTTCAGTTACTTTTAATAGTTATTTAGAAGGTGAAATACTAAAGGCATTATTTAAAAATCATCCTTACGAAGAAGTTGCATATGAAGTAATAACTTTAAACAACACTAACCAGCAAGTTGGAATGGGAATGATAGGTGAATTTACCTCAGCAATGAATGAAAAAGACTTTTTAAAATTTGTAAAAAAAACATTTAAAACAGATTGTGTTCGTTACTCTGAACTATTAAATAAACCGATTAAAAAAGTAGCTGTTTTAGGCGGTTCAGGTAGTTTTGCAATTAAAAACGCAATACGAGAAAAAGCAGATGCTTATATCAGTTCTGATTTTAAATATCATGAGTTTTTTAAAGCCGAAAAAAGAATATTACTTGCCGATGTGGGACATTATGAAAGCGAGCAGTTTACAAAAAACCTTTTGGTTGATTATCTTAGTAAAAAATTTAGTACTTTTGCCATTATTTTAAGCGAAAAAAGCACAAATCCAATACACTATATATAACAGATGGCAAAAAAAGAAGTAACGGTAGAAGAAAAGTTAAGAGCGTTATACGATTTACAGTTAATCGATTCTAGAATTGACGAGATTAGAAATGTTCGTGGTGAATTACCTTTAGAAGTTGAAGATTTAGAAGATGAAGTTGCCGGATTAAACACAAGACTTTCTAATTTAGGAGAAGATGTTACTAGTTTAGATACTGATATCAATAATAAAAAATTAGCTATTGAAGAATCTAAAACTTTAATTGCAAAATACGAAGAGCAGCAAAAAAATGTTCGTAATAATCGTGAGTTTGATTCTTTAACAAAAGAAGTTGAATATCAAGAATTAGAAATTCAATTATCAGAAAAAAGAATAAAAGAATACAAAGCTAAAATAGCTCAGAAAAACGAAGTTATTAGTTCAACTAAAGAAAAGTTAACTAAACAAGAAAACCATTTAACTCACAAAAAAAATGAGTTAGACGCTATCTTAAAAGAAACTGAAAAAGAAGAGCAATTATTAAAAGATAAGTCTGCAGAATATGCACAATCTATCGATGCTCATTTATTAACAGCTTATAATAGAATTCGTACTAAAGTAAGAAATGGATTAGCTGTTGTACCTATTGAAAGAGGTGCTGCTGGAGGTTCTTTCTTTACTATACCACCACAAATACAATTAGAAATTGCTAATCGTAAAAAAATAACTATCGATGAGCATAGTGGTCGTATTTTAGTTGATGCTGCTTTAGCTCAAGAAGAAAAAGATAAAATTGACAACTTATTTGCTTAATATTTTTTTTAACAAACATATTTTAAAAGCTCTCATTTCGAGAGCTTTTTTATTGCTTTAAATCTAAATAATTCATAAATTACTTTGATAAACTTGAATCCAATTCATTAAAACGATTCTATTATTAAATTTTTCAGTAATTAAACTTTTACAAAAAAATAGGGTCTAACAATAAAACACAGTTAAATTAATATAATTATGAAAAAAGTAACCTATTTAATTATTTTTACAGTTTTATTA
>CAZCHR010000097.1:0-9471 GCA_964498665.1 uncultured Tenacibaculum sp.
AATCTATCTTTTTTACTACTATATTTTATCTAAATATTAATCGAACTCAGGTTAACACGTGTAGCATCAGAACCACGAACACGAATACCTGTATATCCAACTCCAGCACCAGCATCAGATGTTGTAACTACTGAAGGTAAATAATTCATTAAAATAGGAATGTCTTGTCCTAAATTACGTTTAGCAATTTCTTTTTTAGATAAGTTAGAGTGTGCTATTGGTGCATCTGCTTTAACACGAACCGCAGAAACTAAAACTTCATCTAATACATTTGTATCAGAAACTAATTTAAAAGTAATGTTTTGATTAGATGTTAAATTAACTTCTTTAGATAATGTTTTAAAACCAATATGAGAAACCTCAATAAGATGAGTTCCTTTTGATAATTTTAATTGAAAATTTCCTTCAAAATCAGAAGTAGTCCCTTTTTTTATCTATACACTAAAATATCTATTAGATATTTTCCTTACGTTCAATATCCCTAAACAGCATTACCTGTTCTAGGTTCATTGGGTATGATCTCAGCCGATATTAGGCACCCCTTTACGAGAACGCTGCAAATGTATAACAGATTTTTAGAATAGGGTGAAAAGAATTGATAATTTTGTGAGATTAAGTTTTTGTATTAATAAATAATAATATTAATCGAACTTTGGTTTTTTGCGTAATGCTTTTTTTAGCGCGTTTCTTCTTTTATCTTCAGCTTTTCTTTTTATTGACGCTTTTGTTGGTTTTGAAGCTTTTCTTATTTTTTTCTTGATTAAATTTAAAGTAATTAGTTCAAAAAAACGTTTTATAACTAACTCTTTGTTTCTGTGTTGAGAACGAGTTTCTGCATTTGATAATATAAAAACACCTTCTTTTGTAAGTCGTGTTTTTATATTTTTTTGAAGTAATAATTTTTCATTATCAGTTAACCCTTCAGAATTTAGAAGGTTAAAATATAATTCAATTTTCGAAGAAACTTTATTTACGTGTTGTCCTCCAGCTCCTGAGCTTCGAACTGCTTTAAATTGTAATTCTTTAAATAAAACTTCTTTGTTCACAATTAAGAAGGTAGGTTGCTTACATCCGTATTTTGGTGTAGAAAATGTAAATCTAGATCAATCAAAGTATCGGAATATGAATATAAGTTTTCTTTAGAGGCGATTAGCTTATCAATAATCTGAGTCGCTTTTTTAAAACGAGTTTCTTTATCTCCTTTTAATAAAACATACGGGCAATTGTATTTTTTTAAGGTACTTTCAAAAGCATTAAACATTTCAAGCCTCTGTTCAGGGCGATCGCGTAAATCGTCTTCTTCCCAAGGAGTATCTATATAGGTTAAAAAATAAATATCGTAGCTGTTTGCAACTGCCGCTTCGTCAAGTAGTGGATCTACAAATCCACCATAATATTCTTCTGAATACACTTTAGTTTCTAATAAATCAGTATCGCATATTAATAGTTTATCTGCTTTTTTTGCCAACTTATTTTCTAATTGAATTTGACCTCCTGCTATAGGAAGTATGTCTTTTTGTTCGCAAACTTTACGCTCATTATTCCATTTTTCTTGTAAATAATCACGTGCAAATTCAGGAGCCCAAACCGTATTGTAATGACGCGCTAACTGACGAGAAAGCGTTGTTTTACGAGTGCTTTCAGGACCAAATAAAACAACTTTAATTAAGTTAATTGGTTTTTGTCTAAGCTTTTTTTCCATGCTAAATAACCTGCTATTGCTACAAAAGTAAAAATTAAATATTGTAAACTAGTAAACGTAAATCCTTTATAAAAATACAAGGGTACAGAAATAATATCTCCGATAATCCAATAAATCCAATTTTCAATTTTACGTTTAGCCATTAACCACATACCAACAAAGAAAACAGCGGTAGTTACGGTATCAATATAGGCTGTTAAATTATTCCATTTGTCAAAATAAGTATAAACAGCGTATACAAAAACAAGTGTGCTTAAAAAAATGATAAAACTTGTCTTTTTTTCTTTAAGTGTTGTTCTAGAAATTGGTGTAACGTGAGTAGCATCGACTTTGCGTGTCCAAATATACCAACCATAAAGGCTCATAATAAAATAATATGCATTAATCATCATATCGCCTAAAAGCCCCCATTTTAAAAGAAGATATACAAAGATAGATGTGCTAATTAGTCCGGTAGGGAATACCCAAATTTTATTCTGTTTTGAAAACCAAACAGAAAGAAAACCAAAGATTACAGCTATAATCTCTAAAGTAATGTCAATAGTTGAAGAATTTGCATATTGACCGAAAAGAAAATCAAAAACTTGGTTCATAATTGCTACGGTCAGATTTTACAATTTTCATGAATAAAATTCCACTATCAATTAGTTCGAAAGTATTTTTTAATTCATCACTCACTAATTTCATTACAGTATCGTAATTCCCGAAAACTTGAGTGCTTAAAGGGTTTTCTAAAATTGTTAAACCAGAATCTCTTAGTTTTTTTATAAAATTAATAATTGGTGCTTCAAATTCATTTTGAAGTGGTGTTAAAGTAAGTTCTACTGATATTTTCATTACAAGGAATATTTTACTACAAAGTTAGCTAAGTTTCTTATTTAAGAAATAGAACGAGACAAAATTTTGTTGAACCTCCACTTTCCATTTATCTTATTATAGATTGAGATATACCCCCCTCCACTTAAATAAACTTTTTTATTGCCTTTGCTAGCAATCCAAGAATTATCTATTTTTATAGTTGCAGTATTGCCTTTTATTATTATGTGGTCAAAAGAAATGTGTAAAAAATCTTCACCTGTTCGATTTGAGATTTTTTGTAATTCATCAGTTGTTTTTAAACAAAAACGGACATTTTCTATATTGCTTGGGAAAGCATTAAAAGTAATATATTTTAAATCTTTTTCCCATTCTTTTCTTGATTGATAGTGTTTTCTTTCAGTATGATATTCACTTGCAACATATATTCTATGTTTCTTCCAGATTGACCAATAATCTTGAATATCTTTTTCAGTGACTACAGCTCTTTTTAGAGATAAATAAACTAATTCTTTTAAGTCAGAATTAAATACAAACTCTTTTTCAAGGCAATTGAAATGCTTGTCTTTTATGTATAAAGGTCTTGAACAACTTGAAATTATGATAACTAATAGAAAAATTGTTTTTTTCATTTTATAATGTTTTACAAGCATACACACAAGTAAAACCTTCTGTTTCTAAGAAGTTAATTTTATATTCATCAGTAATACCTTCGTATAAAATTTTACCAGTAGTTTCGTTGGTTTCAAAAGAGAAATCTTCAATATAAATATTCTCTAAAAAGAGTAATTTCTTTTTTCCGTAAATTTTATATAAACTCTCTTTAGCACCCCACACAATGGTTAGTTTGCTAACCAAAGCATCATGATTTGCAATTGATTTATATTCTTCAATAGGTGTAAACTTATGTGCGATTTTTAAAATTTTATCACGCTGTTTTTCTATGTCTATTCCTACAGCTTTGTCATCAGAAATTATAATACCAGAAAAAGTAAAAGAATGTGTTATAGATATGAATTTCCCATTTTTTAAATGTGGTTTTCCAAATTCATCATATATTAAATCAGCATCAGTGTATCCGAATTCATTTAGTAAATGACGAACACTTAAAAAACCTCTACGGTGTAAATCAGATTTCATATTGTTAAGTCTATCTGAACTTCTTTTAGTTAATTTAATACCTTCATATAAATTTTCAAAAGATTCTTCAATCTTCCAAATCAATACTTTAGTAGTTTTGTTTACCGTTAATGTTTTGTGAATAGGCATATTTTAGAAAGTTATTTCGTAATTTTGCGACTCAAAAATTTAGATACATAAATATACATAAATATGAGCACAAATACCGCTACATACGTTCCTTTTAAAGTTAAAGATATTTCTTTAGCTGAATGGGGAAGAAAAGAAATTGAGTTAGCAGAAGCTGAAATGCCTGGGTTAATGTCTTTAAGAGAAGAATATAAAGATGAGCAGCCATTAAAAGGTGCAAGAATTGCAGGATGTTTACATATGACAATTCAAACTGCGGTTTTAATAGAAACTTTACAAGCTTTAGGCGCTGAGGTAACTTGGAGTTCTTGTAATATTTTTTCTACTCAAGATCAAGCTGCTGCTGCAATTGCTGCTGCTGGAACACCTGTGTATGCATGGAAAGATATGACTGAAGAGGAGTTTGATTGGTGTATTGAGCAAACTTTATTTTTTGGTGAAGATAAAAAGCCATTAAACATGATTTTAGATGATGGTGGAGATTTAACAAACATGGTTTTAGATAAATATCCTGAGTTAGCTGCAGGAATTAATGGTTTATCTGAAGAAACTACAACTGGTGTTCACCGTTTATACGAGCGTGTTAAAAACGGAACGTTACCAATGCCAGCAATTAACGTAAATGATTCTGTAACTAAATCTAAATTTGATAATAAATACGGATGTAAAGAATCTGCAGTTGATGCAATTCGTCGTGCAACTGATATTATGTTAGCAGGTAAGCGTGTTACAGTTTGTGGTTATGGAGATGTAGGTAAAGGTACAGCTGCTTCATTTAAAGGTGCAGGTTCTATCGTTACTGTTACAGAGATTGATCCAATTTGTGCATTACAAGCTGCAATGGATGGTTTTGAAGTGAAAAAATTAGAAACTGTTGTTGGTAATTCTGATATCATTATTACTACTACAGGTAATAAAGATATCGTTCAAGGTCATCATTTCGAAGCAATGAAAGATAAAGCTATTGTATGTAATATTGGTCACTTTGATAACGAAATAGATATGGCTTGGTTAAATGGTAAATATGGGAATACTAAAGATACTATTAAGCCTCAGGTAGATAAATACAATGTAAACGGAAATGATATTATCATTTTAGCAGAAGGACGTTTAGTAAACTTAGGATGTGCTACAGGTCACCCAAGTTTTGTAATGTCTAACTCATTTACAAACCAAACTTTAGCTCAAATCGAATTATGGAATAATGCTGATGCATACAAAAATGATGTGTACATGTTACCTAAGCATTTAGATGAAAAAGTAGCAAAATTACACTTAGCTAAAATTGGTGTTGAATTAACAGAGTTACGAGAAGAACAAGCTTCTTATATCGGTGTAACTGTTGAAGGACCATATAAACCTGAGCATTATAGATATTAAGATATTGTAATTAGTATAAATAAAAATCCCGCAAATTAGTTGCGGGATTTTTTTATGGATTGAATTTAATCAATTATATTTTTAAAGAATCAAATAGCTCAATTAATTTTGGGCTAGATGGTCTTGGTGCATTTGAGTTAACAATTTTTCCTTGTGGATCAATTAATATAAAACGAGGAATACCAGTAATTCTATAATCTGTAACAAATTTAGATTGCCAGCTGTTATCAGCAAATAATTGAATTCCCGTTAATTTTTTGTCAGCAATCATTTTTTTCCAAGTTTCATAGTCTTTTTTCTGATCAACGGACATACTCACAAATTCAATGTTTTTTCCATGGTATTTTTTTTCTACTTTTTGTAAAAAAGGAATTTCTCTTTTACAAGGGTTACACCAAGTTGCCCAAACATCTACATATACATATTTACCTTTTAAATCTTTTAAAGAAGTAGTTCCTCCTTTAATGTTTTCGTAATTAACAAAAGTAGGAGAAACCATACCTTTAGCTAAATTGGTAGATAAATATAGTTTATTAGCATGTGTTTTTTTAACGTAATTAGTTAAGCCTTTAATATTTTGTTTTTGAAAAGCAACAAAAGTAGAATCTAACTCTTTATTAGCTATTCTTTCGTTAAAAGAATTTGTATAATTATTAATTTTTTTATCAAAATCTTCTTTTGGTAAATCAAATAATTTTTTGTCTTTAAATAAATTTTCTTGTAAAAGAGTAGATTTAGCTAAGAAATTAGATTCAGAAGAGCCTTCGCCACTAAAAGATAAGGTTTCATTAAATTCTTTAGCATCTAACGTCATAGTTATATTACTACCATTTTTTATATATAAAGCAGAAGATTTTTTGCCATCAAACAATCGATAAAACCCGTCTTTAAGCTTCATTGTATCCTTAAAAGATCCATTTTCATCTAATTTAATAATTCTATTAAATTTTAATTGAGGATTAGAAATTGTAATAGATTCAGAATTTTTATTTGTGATTTTACCAGAAAAAGTAACAAAATCATTTTTTTCTTTTTTACAAGAAGTTATCGCAATGGCAATAGCCATTAAACAAAGTATTTTTTTCATTGTAGATGAGTTTAATTATTGCTGTAATAATTTACTAAATTACTAATTTTTGAGTAATGAAAAAGTTTTTTATGGTTAACCTAACCAACCATCTCTATCTAAACTTCTATATTGAATGGCTTCAGAAATATGATCAGAATTTATATTTTCTAGAGAAGCTAAATCAGCAATTGTTCTTGAAACTTTTAAAATTCTATCATAAGCACGGGCAGAAAGGTTTAATCTTTCCATAGCTATTTTTAATAAGTTTTTGCTTTCTTCTGATAATTTACAAAATTCACGAATTTGCTTTACATTCATTTGAGCATTATAGTGTGTATTATTGAATTCTTTAAATCGTTCAGTTTGCTTTTCACGTGCTTGAATTACTCTTTGTCTAATAACTAAACTAGATTCACCTTTTCTTTCATCTGATAGTTTTTCAAACGGAACAGGTGTTACTTCTATATGTATATCAATTCTATCCAAAAGAGGACCAGAAATTTTACTTAAATATCGCTGCATTTCTGCTGGAGAAGAAGTTACAGGTGAATCGGAATCATTAAAATACCCTGAAGGACTTGGATTCATACTTGCTACTAACATAAAACTGCTAGGGTAATTAACTGTAAAACGTGCTCTAGATATTGTTACTTCTCTATCTTCTAAAGGTTGTCTCATTACTTCTAATGCGCCTCTTTTAAACTCTGGTAATTCATCTAAAAAAAGAACACCATTATGTGCTAATGATATTTCACCAGGTTGTGGTAGATTATTACCTCCACCAATTAATGCGATGTCTGAGCATGAGTGATGGGGATTACGAAAAGGACGTTGATACATTAATCCATTATTAGATACTTTACCAATAACAGAATGAATTTTCGTAGTTTCTAAAGCTTCATGTAAAGTCATAGGGGGTAGGATAGATGGTAACCTTTTTGCTAACATTGTTTTACCAGCCCCAGGAGGTCCAATTAAAATGATGTTATGCCCACCAGCAGCAGCAATTTCCATACATCTTTTTATACTTTCTTGACCTTTAACATCAGCAAAGTCAAATTCAGGAAAATCAATTTTTTTATAAAATTCTGCACGAGTATCTACAACTGTTGACTTAAGTGGTATTTTTCCATTAAAATGATTAATAACTTCCATAATGTTATTAACACCATATACATTTAAGTCATTAACAATAGCTGCTTCTTTGGCATTATCTTTAGGTAATATAAAGTTTTTATAACCATCCTCTCTTGCTTTTATAGCAATAGGTAAAGCTCCTTTTATTGGTTGTAAGCTTCCATCAAGAGATAGCTCACCCATAATAATATATTGGTCAATATTATCTGATTTTATTTGATTAGAGGCAGCGAGAATTCCCATGGCTAAAGTAACATCATAAGAGGCACCTTCTTTTTTAATATCGGCAGGAGCCATATTAATGATTATTTTTTTACCAGGAAGTTTATATCCATTGTTGTTTAATGCAGCTGATATTCGATAAGAGCTTTCTCTAACAGCGTTATCAGGCAATCCAACCAAATGGTAGCCTATACCTTTGTCAATATTTACTTCTACAGTTATAGTTGTTGCTTCAATTCCAAAAACCGCACTTCCATAGACTTTTACTAACATAACATTCTCTTTTTGTTAAAGATAAAGAAAAATTAGATAGCTAAAAAGTTAGTTAATTTATAACGTTTTCTTTGTTGAAGAAAAAAATGATTTATATATTTTTCTGATAATAAAAAGTATAAAAAACACAAAAAAGATAGCAAGAATAGGGATGAAAATTGAAAAGATAGACATTATTATTGATGATCCGGTTTCTACTGTAGCTATTATAGGATTACCAATACCAGCTGTTGAAGCTGTAGATACAACACGTGTCGAAGCAGTTGTTCCTTTAATTGCAGTAGCTGTTCCACCACCAGCAATAATTGCTAGTGCCCAAGTTATTACAGGGGATAAATCTGCAACTGTCGAAGCCATAACAGCTGTACCAGCAATAGCTGCTAGTGGTACTGCTATTGTATCTAATAAATTATCAAACCAAGGAATGTAGTATGCAAAAATTTCGAGTATAGTTGCTATTCCTAAAGTAATGATAGCTGAAGAGCTTGCTACCCAATCCCAACTATCGTTTAAAGGAATAATATTATAATATCCTGCTAAACTTAATGCAAATAAAGGTAAGAAGACTCTAAAACCTACAGAAGCTGCTAAACCTATACCTAAAAATATACTAATTATTGATTCTGGATTCATTTTTTATATTAATAAGTCTTTTAAATATATAAATAGTATATAAAAAAAACAGAAAAATTAATTTTTCTGTTTTTTTACGAAGTTAGCTATTCTTTTATAAATTAAATATAAAGAATTACTTTCCATTTAAATTCCAATCATAATCTAAATAAAAAACTTCAGCTCCATCATTTATTTGAACATCAGAGTATTTGTTTAAGTAGTCTACTAATGATTGTTTTATTGTAAAATCTTCTTGGTACCATTCAAACATTTTAGATACTTCTACCTTGTCTAAAGAAATTTTATTTTTTGTAGTATCATTAATAAAATCTTTCATTAATGATTCCAATTTAGATTCTATATTTTTTGCTGTAAAAGCATAATTAGCAAAACGAGGTCCAGATTTAGACGCTGCATTTATAGCAACATGAATTCTAGGATCATCATGCCATCTACGTAATATTTTATGTTCAATAAAATCTAATGAATATGTTTTTTTACCTACAACTGCAAAAGGAATTTTCCAAGCGTTTCGTCCTTTTCTTTTTATATCTGTAATTTTTTTTAGTGGATAACTATCTAAAATTAATTTAATAGTGTATGCATTATATGCATTTATCCAAAAAGCCTTAGCTTTAGGAGATGACCATTTTTTTCCTGGTACAGTATTTTTTAAATGTTTAATATATATATCTAATATAGCACGATTTTTTCTTAAACCTTTATAATCTACTTCTCCTTTAGAAGTTACATAAGTTTTTAAAAGAGCATTGAATACATCTGTTTGAGATTGTGATTGAATACTAATAAAGAGTAAACAAAATAGAACAATTATTTTTCGCATTTTTTTAGTTTTAAATAGTGTGAGACATTTGATTTCTTTTGACGCAATTTTTTTTATCACATTACAAAATTTTATAAATTTTATTTATAAAAAATAAAACCACTCAAAATGAGTGGTTTTTTATATGATAATTTATAATTATGA
>CAZCHR010000098.1:0-9438 GCA_964498665.1 uncultured Tenacibaculum sp.
CTTGGTATGAATATAAACAACAACTATTCAATATGCTAATTAGAACTTAGCCATCATAATTTAATTTTATCTCTAATCAAATGTAGTATTCTTAGTACTTAACAAGAAAATATTAACATAATTTTAGGTAATAATTCATCAAAATATTAAGTAGATACAAGCTAATTATTTATCATTTTTTCAATATTTTAGCCACACAATTTAACAAACAATTTTAAAATGAAAAATACTGCATTAACGCATATACATGAAGCTTTAGGAGCTAAATTAGTTCCTTTTGCTGGTTATAACATGCCTGTACAATATGAAAGTGTAAATTTAGAGCACGAAACAGTTAGAAAAGGTGTTGGTGTTTTTGATGTTAGCCATATGGGAGAATTCTTTTTAAAAGGAGAAAATGCCTTAGCGCTTATTCAAAAAATCACTTCTAATGATGCTTCTAAATTAGTACCAGGAAAGGCTCAATATAGTTGTATGCCTAATGCTGATGGTGGTATTGTAGATGATTTAATTATTTACATGATTGCTGATAATGAATATATGCTAGTTGTAAATGCATCTAATATTGAAAAAGATTGGAACTGGATTTCTAAACACAACGATTTAAATGTTGTAATGGAAGATCGTTCTGAAGAATGGTCTTTATTAGCTATTCAAGGTCCTAAAGCTGCTGAAGCTATGCAAGCTTTAACTTCTGTAGATTTATCTGCTATTAAATTTTACACTTTTCAAATTACTGATTTTGCTGGATTACCAAATGTAGTTGTTTCTGCAACTGGTTATACTGGTTCTGGTGGTTTTGAAATTTATGTTAAAAACGAAGACGTAGAAGCTGTATGGAAAAAAGTTTTTGAAGCTGGTGCAGATTGGGGAATTAAACCTATCGGATTAGCTGCTCGTGATACTTTACGTTTAGAAATGGGTTATTGTTTATATGGTAATGATATTGATGATACAACTTCGCCATTAGAAGCTGGCTTAGGATGGATTACTAAATTTACGAAAGACTTTGTAAATGCAGAAGCTTTAAAAGCTCAAAAAGAAGCTGGTGTTACCAAAAAATTAGTTGCTTTTGAATTAACTGAACGTGGAATTCCTCGTAATGGTTATGATATTGTAAATGCTGATGGAACTAAAATTGGTCGTGTTACTTCTGGTACTATGAGTCCGTCTTTAAGTAAAGGAATTGGTTTAGGTTATGTTACTAAAAAATTATCGAAAGTAGATTCTGAAATTTTCATCCAAGTTCGTAAAAAACAAATACCTGCAAAGGTTGTTAAATTACCTTTTTATAAAGGGTAATTTAAATTTTCTTACTAAAATAAAAAACCAGCTCAATGAGCTGGTTTTTTATTTTATAAGAAGATGATCGATCTTAATCATCTTTCTTTTTATCTTTCTTGTTTTCTTTGTTCCAAACTTTAATTTCATCTTCTTTAGTTACACCAGAAACAACCTCTACATTAATTCCATCAGAAACTCCAAGTTCAACGTTTTTGTTTTCGAACTTTCCTTCTTCTTTATTAACTAAAACTTCAACATAAGGTTTTTTAGTTTCTTTATCATATTGTAATAACGCTTCTCTTATTGAGAATATACTATCTTTCTTTTCGATAATAATAGATGCATTAGCACTATAACCAGCACGAACCATTTGTTTAACACCATCAATTTTAATGTCTCCTTTTACTTTAAATTGAATTGCTCCACTTTCTTCAACTCCTTTTGGTGCAATAAAATTTAATTTAGCAGGAAACTTTTCTTCTTCGATAGCACCAACAGTGATATCTAAATCCATTCCCATTTTTAATTTTCCTACTTCAGCTTCATCAACTTTACCTTCGAAAATCATTTTTTTCATATCAGCAATTGTAGCAATTGTTGTACCTGCATTAAAATTATTAGCTTGTATTACTTGATATCCATTTTTTACAGGAATTTCTACAACCATACCAGAAGCTGTTGCACGAATATTTGTGTTTGCTCCACCTGAACCTGCTGAACCTCTTTTTATAATCTGATAATCATTACTTGCATTTCTTAAATCATTTTTTGCCTGATTATAAGATAATTGAGAAGTTTCAAATTGTTGACTAGAAATAACTCCTTTCTCAAATAACACCTTGTTACGGTCATATTGAGTTTTAGCATTCGTTAATTGAATTTGTACCGAGTTAATTCTTCCTCTTGCACTTTGTAAAGATTGCTCGTTAGGTACAACTTTTACTGTAGCAATTAAATCTCCTACTTTAACAATTGCTCCTTCTTCTAAATATACTTTACTAATAATTCCAGAAATTTGAGGTTTAATTTCAACTTCTTCTAATGGAATTACTTTTCCTGTAGCAACAACTTTATTAACGATATTCATCTTTTTAAGCTGCTCTGTCTTATATTTTTTTGCAGGCTTACTATTAGATTTATTTACCTTAATTACAGCAACTATTACTGCTAGAGCTAAAATGGCTAATCCTGCGTAAATTAATGTTTTTTTCATTTTTGTTTGATTGTGGTGGTGTATAATTTATTCTTCTCTTAAAGCTTCAATAGGTTTTATTTTAGTTGCTCTATTTGCAGGGATTAACCCTACCAATAAACTTAAAACTAACATTAAAATAAATGATCCTATTAATTGCGGAAAACTTACTGTTGGGTTAACAAAAGGAAAGTCTGAGCCGCTAAATTTTATATCTAAAATATGTAAAATACCTATGGAAATTACAAATCCAAGTAATCCTGAAAATACTGTTAATGCTATGGCTTCATAAATAATTTGTCTTTTAATAATTTTTGGTGTCGCCCCTAATGCTCTTCGAATTCCTATTTCTTTTGTACGCTCTTTTACGGTAATTAATAATATATTACTAATTGCAATTACACCCGCAAGTAGCGTAAATATTCCTATAAAGAAAGAAAAACCTTGTAGCACAGTTGTAAATGCTGATATACCTTTAAATACATCCGATAAATTAAAAGAACCTATTGCTCTTGTGTCTTTAGGATGCACATTATGTTTTTCTTTTAATAACTTTTTAATTTTATTTAATGCAGCAGCAGCAGTATATTGAGGCTTAATATTAATTGCCATCCATCCTACTCTATTACCACTATTAAATGCTTTTTGAAAAGTTGTAAAGGGAATAAATACTGAATTTTGACCATCAAAGTTAACTCCTTTTGTTTTTCTGTATACACCAACTACCTGAAAATATACACCGTTAACACGAATATATTCACCTATTGGATCTTCGTCTTTTTTAAATAACAATTTATATGTTTCATCTCCAATTACTGCTACTTTACGACGATTATCAATATCATCTTGATTTAAAAAACGCCCCTCTTCTAAATTCTTTTTTGATATTTTATCTATCGAAGGAAAATCTCCAAATACCGATGACCCACTTGATTGTCCGTTTCGAGTAACTGAACTCACGCCTCTAAAATCACCTAATTGAATTCGTGGAGAAAGTACATCTATTTCTTTTATTTGACTTTCAAGTAATTTTACATCATCAAAAGTATAGCTAATTCGTCTTCCTCTTTCAAAACCTTTATATGGTTTTCCGGTACGTTGCCCCCAAACAAACATACTATTGGTTGCGGTTCCTGTAAATAGTTTATCAAAACCATTTTTCATTCCGTTAGTAGCTCCCAACAATAATATTAAAATTACCATTGCGAATAACACACCAAGTGTTGTTAATGCAGTACGCAATAAGTTTTTTGTTAACGTACTATATACTTCTGCCCATAAATCTCTATCGAATAATCTCTTCATAATTAATCGGCTCTTAAAGCTACAATTGGTTTTACACTTGCAGCACGTATTGCAGGAACTAAACCTGCAAGAACTCCTGCTACTACTAATATTACACCTGCTATAATTACGGTTGTTATGTTTACTGATGGATCTGCAAATGCTGGTGATTTAGGTATTACTTTTGCTATTAAACTAACTAACCCCATAGCAAATAACATTCCTCCAGCTCCAGAAAGTGTTGTAATAAAAATACTTTCTAACAATACTAAATTAACTACTTGAGATGGTTTTGCTCCTAATGCTTTTCTAATACCAATTTCTTTGGTTCTTTCTTTTATAATAAATACTAAAATGTTACCTATACCTACAATACCAGCAAGTAAAATTAATAATCCAACACCTACACTAACAAAAGTTAACATGGTTGTAAAGTTAGAAACATCAGAAAAACCTTCAGCATTGTTATTTACATAAATGGCTCCTTGATCGTCTGGTGCAACTTTATGTCTTCTTTTTAAAACGACTTCTAATACATCACTAAAATTTATAGCTTCAGCATAAGAATACTTTGGATTGTAGGTTAATACTATCTGATTAATTTCATCAGTATTTTTATACAATCGTTGCATTGTAGTAACTGGTACGTATATAATTCGTTCTTCACGTTCATTTCCTTTATCTGAAAAAACTCCTACAATTTGATATGTTGAGTTATTCATAATAAATGTTTTACCGATAGGATCCTCATCAGGAAATAAATCGGCTTTTATCATTTTACCGATAACAGCAACTTTTAGTTTTTTATCTACATCATTACTATTAATGTACCTGCCAGCATCCATAATAGTTTTTTCGATATGTTTGTGGTCTGGATAAACAGCTCTAACCTGATAACTACCTGTTTCTTTTTTGTACTTAGCGGTAACTCCTTTTCTAAATCTTGGAGTAATATATTCTACTTCTTCTTCAAAATTACCTTGAATGTATTTTAAATCATCATTCGTAAACTTTATTCTTCTACCTGCTTCAAAACCTTCATACGGTTTGGTTGTTACTGAAGGAGATATAAAAATAGAATTCGTAGCATCATCATTGAATTGTTGCGTAAATCCGTTTTTCATACCATTTACTGATGCCAGTAATAATACTAAAATAAAAATACCCCAAGCCACAGAGAAACCTGTTAAGAAAGTTCTTAACTTATTCTTTTTTATACTGTGAAATATTTCAGCCCAAAGATCTCTATCGAACATTCTGTAACATTTTTGATTTACCAGACTCTGTTAATTCATCACTAATTATTACTCCATCTTTTAAACGAACAACTCTATCTGTTTGTTCTGCAACTTCCTCTTCGTGAGTAATTACGAAAACTGTCATTCCTTCGTCATTAATTCCTTTTAACAAATCCATTACAGAATCTGTGGTTGAAGAATCTAATGCTCCGGTTGGTTCATCTGCCAAAATAACTTTAGGACTAGTTGCTAGTGCGCGGGCAATAGCTACACGTTGTTTTTGTCCTCCAGAAAGTTCGTTTGGTAAATGATGTTCCCATGGCAATAAGCCTACTTTATCTAAATATTCAGAAGCTATTTTTAAACGTTCTTTTCTGCCCACTCCTTTATAATAAAGAGGAAGTGCAACGTTTTCTTGTGCTGTTTTGTATGATATTAAATTAAACGACTGAAAAACAAATCCTAAAAATTTATTTCTTAAAATAGCAGCTTTCTTTTCATTTAAATCTTCAATTAACTGACCATTTAAATAATAGTTTCCTTCATCATGACCATCTAATAAACCAACAATGTTTAATAAGGTAGATTTCCCTGATCCAGAAGATCCCATAATAGATACAAACTCACCCTCTTTTATATGTAAGTCTAATCCTTTTAAAACATGAAGTGAATCTTTACCAATAGGATAAGATTTGTGTAAGTTTTCTATTCGAATCATAGTATTAGTTAATTTTTATCTAAAATAAATATTGAAAAATAGTTTGATTACTAATTTTATGTTAAATCATTATTTACTTTTCTACTAGACGCTTAATTTTGATTTATGTTACAACATATTGATGTATTTTAATTTTATCTTATATAAAGCACAATAAATGATTGATTTACCTACTGATAAAAAAATAATTTTATTTGATGGAGTTTGCAATTTTTGCAATGATGCGGTGTTAAAAATTATTAAATATGATAAAAACAATCAGTTTGTATTTACCTCATTACAATCTGATATAGGAATTAAAATCATTAATCATATAGGTATTGATACCTCAAAAATTGATTCTATCGTTTTGTATGAACCTAATGTTTCTTATGACATAAAATCTGATGCTGCTTTAAAAATCATGAAAGGATTTGGTGGTTTATGGACTGTTACTCAAATATTTTGGGTTATTCCAGAAAGCTTTAGAAATATTGTTTACGATTTTATTGCTAAAAATCGTTATAAATGGTTTGGTAAGAAAGAAACTTGTATGATTCTTACGAAAGAAGTTCAAGAAAAATTTTTATAACAAAAAAACCTCACAAAAAAGTGAGGTTTTTTTAATTAGATTTCGGGGAGAAAATTTAAAACTGAACTTTTAATCCTAAATTATAATTTCTTCCTCTTGTTGTATAGTTAAAAATTTCTTGATAGTTTTCATTTAACAAGTTTGTTACATTTGCAAACAATGTTACTTTATCTTTAAGCATTTTGTGATTTACAAAAAAGTCAACTAAATTGTATGATGAAAGCGTATTTGCTCCACTTTGTCTTTCTCCTGTAAATCTATAATTTGTGCTTAAAAATGTTGTAGGCAATACTTGATAATTTACTCTAGCTCCTATTTTATGCTTAGGTAATTTTGCCGAATTTAATAATCCTTTAAAGTTAGTATAAGCATAGTCAAAAGATAAATCCAACTTCTTTAAAGGTGAATAGTTTAATTGCGCTTCAACACCTTTAGCATTAAAAGTACCTGTGTTGGTAATATACTTAAAAGTAGAGTTATCATATACTACTTTATCTGTTTCTTCTCTATAGAAGTAAGTAGTATTAATATTTAAATTGTCTAAAATTTCAATCTCAAAACCTCCTTCAGCTGAATAAGAGCTCTCAGGTTGTAATGTTTCAACATCATTTCTTTTATTAAAAATTTGATATAAAGATGGAGCTATAAAAGCTGTTCCATAAGAAGCAAATACCTTTAAATTTCTACCTTCTAATACTTCCAAGTTATAAGATGGGTTTACATTATAAATTAAGTTAGTTCCGTACTCATTATGAATATTTGCTCTTACACCTGCGTTTACATTGAACCCGAAATCTGAATTATAATTAACAGATAAATAAGGGTCATAAGCGTGTTGAGATACACTACCAAAACTTATACCTCCAGAATTCATATCTTGATATTGAGCAGCAACTCCTAATACAAAAGATAACTCATCTAGTACATTGTAGTTATTATAAATATCAAAACCATATTCTTTCCCTTCAGATTCAGAAGTTCCAAAAGAAGATTTAAATGTTCCACTTAATTCAGTATAGTAAGTATCTAAGCGTAAAGCTCCTTTATTATATTTAAAATCTGTAAAAAGTAAGGCTCTCTCTTGTTTCCCTTTATAATTATTATCTGCATCTCCGCTAGGAAAACCATCATATTCATAAAAAAACTTGTTAACACTACCTTGTAAACCAACTTTAACTTTATCTGAAACCTGGTAACCTAAACGAACTAATCCATTTTGACGGTAAAACTTATCTTCTTTATTTTCAATATTTGGATTTACGTTTTCAGTAGCTGATAAACCTGACGAATTATTAGAGTTTAATCCAACTAAATAATCAACTTTACCTACCGCACCATTAAAATTAAAATTAGCTTCAATTTCATCAACCGCTACTTTATTATGTTCTGCAGATCGGTTACTTCCAACTGAAGTAGTAAATGTACCTCCAAACTCTTTTTTAGAAGCTTTTTTCATGATTATATTAACAACTCCTGTAGCGGCTCCACTTCCATATAAAACAGATGAAGCACCTTTTAAAACTTCAATAGATTCAATTTGATTAATATCTAACTGTCTTAAGTCAAAATTATTAGAAATAGTCGAAGCGTTATTTACATTAACTCCATCAATTAAAATAGCTACTTGATTACTTCTTCCTCCTCTAATATAAATTTCGTTGTTTTGTCCTCTATTACTTTGAGCTCCATTAACTTCTACTCCAGGAATTTCGTTTAAAATTTCAGTTAAATTTTTACCTTCTCTCTCTTCTAATTCTTTTGAGGTTAACTTATAAACTACCTTACCAATATTTTTCTTATTGGTTTTAATTTTTGTTGCAGTTACCACAACTTCGTTTAATTTTTCAGTTTTTTCCTGCTCTTGTGCAGTAATTTTTGTGCTCGCAAAAGACATTGCGATAGCACCAACAATTAGTAATTGTTTTTTCATTTTTAATGATTTAATTTTTACAATTAATCAGGTTAAATTTTTGTACGAAACAGTATTAAGTACAGTAACTTTTATCCCGAAAGTTTTTACTCGTTTGTAATCTTGGCAGGTCTCCTGACTTGCGTCTTGTAACTTACCTTCCCATTTATAAAAACAGTGGCAAAAGTTGTAGTTACAAGCTTTATAGCTTACAGTTGCGGGAACAGTTTTGGATTTTCACCAAATTCCCTTTTAATTTTCTTTATTGATAAATAGAGAAAAACCAAAAATCGCCGCAAATTTATAGTATTATTATAAATTAACACTAATTAAATCATGATAATTTGAGAATTTTGTTTTTAATTCTTCTGAAATCGAATAATATTCTGGATGAATCATTTTTGCTAAGCACTCAACTCCTTCTACTAAAGTACCTGCAGAAGATTGTGTAAACATTGCAAAGTCTGCAATATATACTTGTTTATTTTTTACAGCTCTTAAAGAATTCCATTCTTCTTTTTCTTCTAAAAACTTCATGTCTTCCATTGTTCTATTAATACCATATCCACAAGGAGCTATAATTAACACTTCTGGATTGTACTTTACAATTTTATCCCATGAAATTACAATACTATCTCCTGAAGGGTGTGATAATAAATCAATTCCACCTGCATAACCAATTTGATGAGGAATCCAATGTCCGCAGTTAAATAAAGGATCAATCCATTCTAATAACATTACACTTTTAGATTGTATTTTATTTATTCGTTGGATATCTACTATACTATAAATACGTTCTTTTAACTCTTTAACATAATTAATTCCAATTTCTTCATGTTTCATCGCTTTGGCAATAGTTAAAGCATTATCAAAAACATCTTCTAATGAATTTGGTGTTATAGAAATTAACTCTGGTATTTTTGCTAATTTATATGCAGATTTAGCAACCGATTCTGTATCTATCTGACAAACATCACATAGATCTTGTGTAAAAATAATATCTGGAGCTATACTTCCTAATACAGGTTCGTCTACATAATATAAAGTTCCTCCTTCTGCTTTGGTTTTAGAAAAAATAGTATTAATCTCTTCACTTGTTATAGTTTGACCTTCCAATTTATATTTAACAGCAACCGCTTTTTCTTTTAATGCTATTGATGGGCATTCAAAAGTAATTCCGTTTAAATATTTATTGAGTTAGTCATTTAATTTCCGTATATTATATTATTTAAACATTGAGAC
>CAZCHR010000099.1:0-9403 GCA_964498665.1 uncultured Tenacibaculum sp.
AATCTATCTTTTTTACTACTATATTTTATCTAAATATTAATCGAACTCAGGTTTATAAGCGTTGAAGAGGTTTACTAGTTAAGTATATACATATAAAGTATACGTTTAAACATAGTATCATATATTTAGTAAAGTAATTTAAGGAAGAAGTTCTCAGTAAGTTTCAATATTAATTTAAATAAGCCATGTAGTCTTTACTTTTGGAGAAAATTCAAGGGAGTTGTTTATAGAGTTTTGAGGTCAGGTAATACTACAAATTAAATGATTAACGAATATTTAGCAAATTAAAGGAAAACAAACTCGGATAATTCTAACTTTGCAAAGTAATGAAAAAAGGACTTTTTATCTGCACTATAATAAATTCTGTATTTTTAAGTACAGAGTGATTTAGTATAATTACTTTAAGGGTATTATCTGATGTTAATAATAAATATAAAAAGCATCATATAACTAAGTAGATTTTGTGTTATTTACTTCTATAATAAAGTGTTTATGTTTTCTAATAATACTCAAGATAATAGTGTGTTTTTACTATATTTGATTCAAAGAAAAAGGTTTGAAATTAGCCCAATTGAATAAGTTTAAAAAGAAAAATAATTTGACAGAATCTTATTGATATAAGGTGAGTAAAAGTTATAATATGATTAACTTTTTTACTCATGAAATAAGATAATAAAAATTGAAAATTTCTATACAGATAGTATAAATTACAAGTTTAGAAGTTAAAGATTTACTAATTGAAAGAAAAAACAATGCCACAATCAATAGAACCTAATATTGCAGACTTAGCTAATGGCTGGATGAAGTCTTATAATTTACCGTACAAGTTAGAACAAGAAACATTAAATAGTGAAATTGATAACGCTTTAAAAGATTATGAATCAAAAAGTGGTGGTAAAGGAGGTAATAGACCCGATGCTAAAGTTTTATTACAAGATAAGAATTTAAACTATTACCCTATATTAATAGAATATAAAGGATCAAAAGGTAAATTAGTGAAGCTTGATAAAGAAAATCAAGTAGAAAATATTACTTCAAAAAATGAACCCAATTATAAGAATATAAGTTCTTTTGCAGTAAACGGAGCAGTACATTATGCTAACGCTTTATTACAACATACCAGCTATACAGATATTATTGCTATTGGTATGACAGGACATAAAGATAGTAAAGGTAATATTCATCATGAAATAGGTGTATATTTTGTATCTAAAGACAATTTAGGAGTCGGCCAAAAAATAGGTGAGTATTCAGATTTTTCTTTTTTAGCACCTGAAAATTTTGATGCTTTTATAGAAAAAATAAAGATTTTAAGTCTTACCGATGAAGAGCTTGAAAAATTAAAAGAAAGAAAAGAAAAAGAAATTGATAAAAGTTTACAGAACTTAAACCATCATATTTATCAAAATGAAAAAGGTCTTGGAGAAAATGACCGTGTATATTTAGTTGCAGCTTCAATTATTGCAACACTTGGTGTACCAGGAAAAGTACCTGTTCTAAAAAAAGAACATTTAAATTCATCTCCAGAACATGGAAACACCGATGGGGAAATAATGGTACGTAAAATAGAATCTTTTTTGAGGGAAAAACACATACCAGTAGACAAAAAAGACCTTATTATTAGAAATCTTAAAAACACATTATTAGCTTCTAATCTAAATAAAATTGAAAATGGTGAAACTCAATTAAAACGTGTTTTACAAAAATTATTGATGATTTAGGCATCTATTACAAAATTGGATTAACAACCGATTTTACAGGTAAATTATTCAATGAAATGTATGGTTGGCTTGGTTTTTCGCAAGACAAACTTAATGATGTTGTTTTGACACCTGCTTATATATCAAATCTATTAGTAAAACTAGCACGTGTAAATAAAGACTCTTATGTATGGGATTTTGCAACAGGTTCGGCTGGTTTGTTGGTTTCGGCAATGAATGAAATGTTGATTGATGCTAAAGAAAATATTACTTCACCAAGTGAATTAACTGAAAAGCAAATACACATTAAAGCTAAACAGTTATTAGGAATTGAGTTATTACCAAGCGTTTATATGTTGGCTATCTTAAATATGATTATGATGGGTGACGGTAGTTCTAACATCTTAAATAAAGATTCCTTAACCGATTTTGATGGAAAATATGGTTTTGGAGATACAGACAAAGAATTTCCAGCAAATGCTTTTATTTTAAATCCTCCATATTCTGCTGAAGGAAACGGTATGGTTTTCGTAGAAACAGCTTTAAATATGATGCATAAAGGTTATGCGTCTATCATTATTCAAAACTCAGCAGGAAGTGGTAAAGCCAAAGATTTTAATCAACGAATTTTAGAAAAACACACGTTAATAGCGAGCATTAAAATGCCTGTGGATATTTTTATTGGTAAAGCTAGTGTACAAACCAATATTTATGTGTTTAAGGTAAAAGAAAAACATCATAAAGACGAGATGGTTAAGTTTATTGACTTTTCTAATGATGGTTATACTCGAAGTAATCGTAAAAAAGCCAGTAATAATTTAAAAGACACAAACCAAGCTAAAGAACGTTACCAAGAAATTGTAGATTTGGTGCGTTTTGGTAAGAGCAAACTAAATTTATTTACTGAAAAAGAATATTACGAAAATACGATAGACCCTAAAAACGGAACTGACTGGAATCAATCAGCTCCTATAGATACAAAGCCTACAATAAAAGATTTCAAAAAAACAATTGGTGATTACTTGACTTGGGAAGTAAGTAATATTTTAAATAATCAAAATGATAGATTGGGAAAGTAATTTCCCCACTCAATGAACAATTGGAAAATGTTGAGTGGGGAGAATTTAAATTAGATGAATTATTTGAAATTGTTGGTACGAAATCACTAGATAGTAACGCTATTAATTTTACCAAAATAGGAGTTAATTTTGTTGGTAGAACATTTGAGAAAAATGGGATACAGGGTAAAATTAAAAAAAGAGATTTTGAACCAAACAAACCAAATACAATAACTGCTACAGTAATAGGTAATTATAAATATGTTAAATTTCAAACAGAACCTTATTACTGTTCACAAAATATTAATAAACTTACTCCAAAAGAAATTTTAAAAAAATGGAATGAAAGAATAGCTTATTTTTTCATAGCTAGTGTACAAAAATTTGTTTCTTTATATGACGGTCAACAAGGTGGATATAAATTGATAGATATAAAAAATCATATAACCTTCATACCAATAAAAAATGGAAAAATTGATTTTGATTTTATCGAAAATTTTATTGCAGATCTTGAAAATGAACGTCTAAAAGAATTAAAAGCATACTTATCATCTGCTTGCTTAGATAATTATAGATTAACAGATAAAGAACAAAAAGTTTTAAAAGATTTTGAAAAAATTAATTGGGAGATTTTCAACCTTGAAAAACTATTTGGTAAATCCACACGTGGTAAACGATTAAAGAGTGCAGATAGAATTTCTGGTACTTTACCTTTTGTTACGGCTGGAGAAACTAATGAAGGAGTTTCAGCATTTATAGGAAATGATATAAATACTTTTTCAAAGAACACAACAACTATTGATATGTTTGGTTCGGCTAAGTATAGAAATTATAAATATGGTGGTGATGACCATGTCGCAGTGGTTCATACAGAAAATTTACCCAAATTTGCATCTATTTTTGTAACGTCAGCAATTCACAAGTCATCATATAATGGGCAATTTAATTACGGTAGAAATTTTTATGCAAAAGATGCTGATATTTTAAATATTTCGTTACCTATAAAAAATGACAAACCTGATTATGAAACAATGGAAATGATTGTTTCAGCAATTCACAAACTAGTAATTAAAGACGTAGTTTTATACGTTGAAAATAAAAAGAAGTAATATAATAAATCTACTATATTGTTAAAATCTAGAGGAAAGATTGATGCAGAAGATTATAAAGAAATGTTTAAAAAGCTTTTAAATAGACCCAATGATTATTTTCTTTTTTGAAAAATGAATTTTCATGTATTACATCAACTTTACCATTTTCAATAAAATAAGCTTTAAATTCAACAGTATTTATTGTAGAGTTTATAACTTCTAGCTTAATCCAATTTACTGATTTTGTCCATTGAAGTATTTCTTTTTTTTCTTTATTAGACGGACAGGTATTTGAATGATGACTTAATTGTAAATAATCGATATTATGTAATACAAATGCACTATATCTTGAGCGCATTAAAGTTTCAGCAGTTTTAACTGATAAAATATTTTGATGTGCTTTTTTACAGCATTGATCATAGTTCATATTTTTATTACAAGGACATTGCATAATTTAATTTAAAATTTCATCAGTTTTATTTATTTTAAAACATCTTTCTGAGCCTATATATAATGGATTACCGTGTTCTTCAGACCAGAAACCATCAAGTATATTTTTTGTTAAGCATTTATAAACAACAGTGCCTTTATAGTTTTTTAAATCATTACCAATATAGTTGAAATTGATAACTAATATATTTTCGTGGAAAAATCCTGTACCGTTTTGTTCTTGTTCATCATTAATCAACCATTTTGCTATGATTAAATTATTTTTTAAATTTAATTTAAGAACACCTCTATATTCATTATTATCAGAATCTTGATTACTACCAATAATTGAATATTCACCTACTAAATTTTCTATTGTCATTATAAATATGATAATTTGTAAAAGTAGTTTATATTAGTAATAAATATAATTTAATTTTTGAGGACTAAAATTATAATATGAAAAACTTTATTAGCTGTATAAAAGAATATATAATTGTTTCTGATGAATTAGAGTTAGCAATTAATAAGGTTGCTAATATCAAAGAATATACTAAAGGAGATTTAATAGTTGAAGAAGGAAAAACTTGTAATTATTTATTTTTTACTTCTGAAGGAATAGTAAGAACTTACTTATATCAAAAGGGTAAAGATATTACACATTGGATTTATGCTGACAAATCTTTTTTTACATCGTGGCATAGTTATATTTTAAGAAAGCCTTCATCAGAATATATTGAAGTTACTACTGATGCAAAAATGATATTAATTTCTTATGATGATTGGCAGAATCTGTATAGGGAATTTCCTGAATTAGAAAGGTTTGGACGCTTATTAATAGAAGAACAAATTGCTATAATTGATGAATTTTATAAAGGTTATTATTTTCTTACAGCAAAAGAAAAATATGAGCTGTTAACAAAGTCTTTTCCTAATATTACACAAATAGCAAATTTAGGACATATAGCATCTATGTTAGGTATAAGTCAAGAAACATTAAGTAGAATTAGAGCTAAATAAAAAGACTTTCTTTTATAAGAAAGTCTTTTTATTTATTAAGAAATTAAAATACACGTACTACATTAAATCCAAAAGAGATATCTCCTTTACTCCAATCTCCTTGTGCTTTGGTTAAGAAAGCACTATCATTACTTCCTTTAGCATTTGAAAAAAGTAATTGAAATACATGTCCGCCAGTTTCGATATCTATTCCAAGAGTTAGTGGGTTATTGTATTTAGAGTTTTTATGTTTATTAAAGTTATAAGCATAATCAAGGTTAACACTCATTCTTTTTGAAACTTTTAAACGACCTCCAAGTCCCATTAAAAATTGATTATGGTTTCTAGCTCGTGTAAAATTTAAATCTTGCAAATTTTGACGTACATATGTAGGAGCAATTTCTAAAGAAAAGCTTTTAGATACCCGACGAGAAGCAAGTAATTGCATTGTGTAACTCATACGATCACCAAATTTTAAATTTGGGTAGTTTGCTTTCTTAATTTCAGAATTAATATCTGCACTCGCATATCCAACTAAGTTTAAAGGGAATTTGGTAGACTGTTTTGTAAAACGAACTTTAGCAGTACCTGAATATGTTTTTTCGAAACTATCACGACTTAAACTTAATTGAACTCCATCCCAAAAGCTATACGCTAATTGAATTTTGGTATTAGCTTGATCTAACCCAAAAAACTCATCAATACCATCTTTTAATGAACCAAAACGGTGGGATACAATTAAATATAAATCACCTTTGTCGGCAATTTTGGTTGATTGTAGGTTTCCTATTTGCATTGCTTTAAAAACAGGTAAAGCAAATTGTTTTGCGCTTTTTGTTTCGTTATTTAATTCATCTAATAAATCATCTTGAGCAAATGAGTTTATTGATGTAAAAACAATTAAAAAAGCGAAGAAATATTTTATTTTAGTATGCATTGTTCTAATTTTAATTCGTCTAATAAATCGTCGTAACCTATAACACGACCTTTAATTTTTATGTTTTGATTTTCTTTTATTGAAGAATTATTTTCAATATTTTTAAGTTGACAATAGATTTGGTTATTTAATGTAAATCCGTTTTTATCTTTAGCAGTTATCTCACCAGAAATTTCTACAATTTTAGTATTCCAATTAGCAAAATTTTGACTTGCTTTCTGTAAAAAGTATTTTGAGTTTCCATTAAAATCAATAGCTAACTCTTCGATTGTTTTATGTGGTTTATAAGCGTAGTTATATACTGAATATCCACCTGCTATTAAAATAATTACTACAACTAATAATTTATTTCTTTTCAACCAATTCATAATCTAAAGAGATGTTTATATGTTCAGCTATTTTTTTACGTACAATGCTTGGTATTTTTATATCAAAATCTTGTGGTTGTACAGAAAAGTTAGCTGTTAATTCAATTTTATTATTCTTTAAACAAACTAAAGCTGTAGTACTTATTTCTTTTTTTACACCACGAACAGTTAAGGTTCCTTTTAAAGGGAATTCTTTTTCAGAAGTTAAGTTATCTAAAGAAAATCCATTTAATTTACCTCTAAATGTTGCTTTAGGAAACTGATCACTATCTATATAGTTTTCATTAAAGTGTTCTTGCATTAACGCAACATCAAATTTAAAGGCAGTAATAAATAATTGAGTAGCGATGTCTCCAGTACTACTTTTAATTATAGCTGTTGAGCTATTATTTACAGCTTCTACAGGTTCAAATGTTTCAACTGAGGCTTTAAAATGGGTAGTTCCTGTTCTTGTAAAGTATTTTTGAGCAGCAATTGTTTGGCTAATCAACACAATTGCCATGATAATTATTTTTTTCATGTTCTATTTGTTTTAATTTTTATAACTCAAACGATTATTCTAAATAACCGTCAGCCTTCCATTTATCTACTAAAGCCCTTTTATCTGCAGTAAGTAATCCGCTTTGAGGCATTGGATTAGCAGCATCATTCATTCTAGCTATTAAAGTTCCGTTTTGTGCAGAATTTTTTACTTGGCTATATGTTTCTAAGATCAAACCATTTCTAGGATTTACTGAACTGTGACAGGTTAAACAGTTATTAAACATTATAGGTTGAATATCTTGAGTATAGGTTACAGTTCTATCTACAGGAGCACCAGCTAATGGTATTTCGGCAGTTGTACAACTAGCTATAAAAGTTATAATTGAGATATAGAATATTTTTTTCATGTTATTAATTTTGAACATCAACATTAGTTACATTTTCAATTTTGTTTTCTAAAGGAGCTATTGTAATTTTTTTACTTATACTTAATATATCTCCTTCTGATGGAGCTCCATCATTATTTTTATCCGCTATAACAGTTAAATAATAATCACCAGGATGTAAGTATGTGAATAAGAAACTATCTTCTTTATTTTCTAGGGTTGGAAAATGTAATATAGTATCATAAGCACTTACTTCAGAGGTTAAATAACCATCTGAATCAGTTAATGGATCTTTTGATAGATAAACAAATAAATTAGTATCAGTAATTTCTGAATTGCGAGTAATATTAGCAGTTAATGTTCCTAATCTTGGATGATTAGTAATAATATAAGGATCACCAGATTGAGGGGCTAATTCATATACATCGTTATTTGTTTGTTGAGCTAAAAAAGTAGCGGATTTAGGAGCCGTTTCTCCAGTAGGAACGTATAGATAATCAGTATTAAATCCGTTAGAAAAATTTAAACCAGTATCTATTTCGTTTTTAGGAAAATCTGTTACAGTTGCAGCAGCTTCTGCTAATTCGATATGCATCTTTTTACCTTTAAATGTCATATGACGAGAAGGAACTCTATTTCCTAAATTACTAGTATATGAATTGAAGAATAACTCGTTTTCATCAAAACGTAACTCGAAATACATAATTGCGTCACCTCCAATAGCGTCAACAAAACGATAATATTTACCTTCAGCACCACGATCTTCTACTTTATCTAATACAAAATAACTAGTTCTATAAATACCACTTAATAAACCTCCATTACGAGCCATTAAGGTTCTTTTGTTTTTATAATTAGTTACAAAAAATGAAGTAAATAAATTACCAAGTGATCCACCTTCATGAATTCCATGAATATGTGATTTTGAAATAGCTCTATAATCCCAAGCAAACCAAGGATAATCATCAGTAATAACTCTATTGGTTCCTACCCAATGTCCTTGCATTTTTTCAAGAAAATCAAAGCCATCTGTATTAATATCTACAGGAGTTATTTCTTTTGTAGGTATAGGTTCTTCGATGATTTTTCCAGTAATATCTCTAACATTATTTTCGCAACTTGTTAAAGAAAATGATATGAATAATAGTAAGACTATAAATTGTTTTTTCATTGTTTTGTTTTTATTGTTGTTTTCTCGACCAATTTTCTATTAAAGGCTTATTATTTATGTAATTAGTTACTTCTAAAGTGTCATTATGTTTTATTTTAATTGTTAGATTTTCTGTAGTTTTTGTAGCACCAGAAACAGCATCTATAAACACCTTATTTTTATATTTCAAATTATGTAAAAAGATATCTTTATCAGTTTTTGTTTCGTGTAAAACAGTAGTGTCGTCATTATAATAGATTACTTTTCCAATGAGTTTTTTATCACTTTCTTCTATTTTATAAGTAGCTCTATAAAAATTACTTTCAACATTCCATATGCCTATTATTCGTTGATCTATTTTACTTGAGCAACTAATAGAGAAAATAAATAGAATTAAGAATATTTTTTTCATCTTATTATTGATTAATAATTTAGATGACAAAGTTGAGAAGGTTTATAAGAAAGATTTTTGACCTATGTCAAAATCATACGAAAACAATGTTTTTGATATAGGTCAAAATTAAAAATAGAGGAGGATATTAATTTTGATGAAATGAATTTAGGTAAGAAAAAGACATTTTAATTATATAATTAATTATATTTAAGAATGAAAAAAACTATAAAATGGCGAACAATAGTAGCTTTAATTTTAATGTACATTGCTATTTTAATGAATTGGGAATGGGCTTGGGGAGTGTTATTTCTTTTTTGGGTAATTCCCGATCTTTTTTCAGGAGTAACTTATTTTATAGAGCCTATTTCAAGAAAAAATAATACAATTTTATATTGGACTATTATTGTT
>CAZCHR010000100.1:0-9326 GCA_964498665.1 uncultured Tenacibaculum sp.
ATCTATAATAAAAAAAGGAACCAATATAGGTACTGTAACTGATTTTGATGGTAATTTTAGTATTGACGTTGCTGTTGGTGAAACTTTAGAGTTTGTCTATTTAGGTTTTACAACGGAAACAGTAGTTATAAAAGACATTCTTTCCAACATAACAATCGAACTTAAAGATGATACAAGTAAATTAGATGAAATAGTTGTGGTTGGTTATGGAACCCGAAAAAGGAAGAGCTATACTGGAGCCATTTCAAATGTTAGAGGAAATAAACTACAATCTTCTCTTGTATCAGATATTGATGAAGCTCTTGTTGGAAAAGTATCTGGAGTATCTAGTATAAGTACTTCAAAACCCAGTACTAAAGTTACAATTAGAGGAATTGGCACAATAACAGCTAATAATGCTCCTTTAATAGTTGTCGATGGAAAAGTTATAGGAAGTGCCCCTGATATTTTTGAAAAAATAGATTCCAATAATATTAAATCTGTTGACGTTCTAAAAGATGCTGATGCAATTGCAGCATATGGAGCTAAAGGTTCTAATGGTGTTATTCTAGTTACTACTAAAAATGGATTTGTTTATGATAGTACTTCTTCCTCAAAAGATCTAAACAGCATAAAAACAAGAACTAATCTTCAAGAAACAGCATTCTTTTTACCCAACTTACGCACTAACCGAAAAGGAAAAATTGAATTTCAGTTTACGGCACCCGAAGCTTTAACCCGATGGAATTTTAGAATGTTAGCACATACAAAAAAAGGAATTTCTGGGAGTTTGAATGCACAAACATTAACACAAAAAGAGTTAAACATTATTCCGAACGCACCCCGATTTGTTCGCGAAGGAGATAGTTTACACTTTACAGCCAAAGTTGCTAACCTAACAGATACAACTTTAAAAGGTACCGCTCTTTTAGAATGGACTGACCCTACCAACGAGCAAGTTATAAACCAACAATTACAACACATCAACACCACACAAACTTTTAGTATTGATGCAAAAGGTAATAACTTACTAAGTTGGAAAATTGCTATACCTGAAGATCTATCGGCAATTAAATATAAAATTGTAGCCAAAGCAGGTAATTTTTCTGATGGCGAAGAAAAAATAATTCCAGTACTCTCAAACCGCAAATTAGTAACCGAAAGTATTCCTTTATGGGTTCGCGCAGGAGAAACAGAAAATTACAGCTTAAACAATTTTGATAGTAATAGCACTACTCAAAAACCTTTTGGCATTACACTGGAATACACATCAAACCCAGCTTGGTTAGCCATTAAAAGTTTACCTTATTTAATGGAGTTTCCTCATGAATGTAGCGAACAATTATTCTCTCGTTTATATGCCAATACTATAGCTTCGCATATTTTAAATTCACAACCAAAAATTAAAACTGTTTTTGATAGTTGGGCTGCAAAAGGAACTCTTAAAAGTCCTTTAGAAACTAACAAAGAATTAAAAAATATATTACTAGCAGAGTCTCCTTGGTTACAAGAAGCAAAATCAGAAACTGAGCAACAACAGCGTTTATCTGCTTTATTTAATTTATCAAAAATTACTAGAGAAAATAAAAACGTTGTTAATAAACTTAATAAAGCACAAAATGCAAACGGTGGTTTCCCTTGGTTCAAAGGCGGTAAATCAAACCCTTTTATTACACGACATATACTAACTGGTTTTGGTCACTTAGAAAATTTAGGAGTAACAAATCAGCGATCTAAAACAGGTAATCTGGTTAAAAAAGCCATTCAGTTTTTAGACCGCAAATTAGTAACTGATTTAAATGAGCACTTAAAACATAACAAATCAGCAGATGGTTTTTATAAACGAGTAAATCTGCTTCATTATGCTTATGCACGTAGTTTTTATAAAAATCGTTTCCCCTTAAAGGGAGAAGTAAAAGAAATTGTAACAAAAGCATTAGCTTATCAAAAAGATAATTGGCAACAACGTTCCATTTACGAAAAAGGGTTATTGGCATTAAGTTTACATCGATTTGAAAATAGTCCTGTAGCACAAAAAATAATTACTGCATTAACCGAATCAGCCGTGCAATCTAAAGAAAATGGTATGTATTGGAAAGAAAACAAAAACTCTTGGTGGTGGCACAAAAATGTCATTAGCACACAAGCATTATTAATTGAGGCTTTTGCCGAAATGGAGCAACCAAAAAAATATATTGAAGAACTGAAAATTTACTTACTAAAAAACAAGCGTACCAATCGTTGGGAAAGCACTATACAAACAGCTGATGCTAGCTATGCTTTACTTTTACAAGGTAACGACTGGCTTTCGGTAAAAGATAATACTATTATAAAAGTAGGAAATACTAAAATAGCTACTAACAAACTTTCAGAAACAGAAAAAGAACAAGGTACCGGTTACTTAAAAACACGATGGGAAGCCAAAGAAATAACACCCGAATTTAAAGACATCTCAGTAACTAATAAAAGTAAAGTAACTGGTTACGGAGGGTATTATTGGCAGTATTTTGAAAACTTAGATAATATTAAAACAGATGAAAATTCGCCTTTAGCTATTCAAAAAGAATTATATAAAAAAGTAACTACCGATAAAGGCACAGAGCTTAAAAAAATAACTACATCTACTCCATTACAAGTAGGCGATAAAGTTACCGTGCGTTTATTAATTAAAAGCGAAAATGAAATGGAGTTTGTACACCTGAAAGATATGCGAGCAAGTGGTTTTGAACCGTTACAAGTATTATCGGGTTATCAATACAAAGACCGTTTACGTTTTTATCAAAGCACAAAAGATGTAGCAACACATTTCTTTTTTGATTATTTACCTAAAGGTAATTATGTATTAGAATACGATGTGGTAGCAAGCCAAACTGGTAGTTTTTCAAACGGAATTACCGAATTACAATCGGTTTATGCACCAGAGTTTAGCAGTCATTCAGCAGGGCAACGTGTAGAAATAAATAAAGAAAAAAAATAACGTCTTAAATATGAAAATTATGTATTTTCAAACAAAATATTTATCATGAAACTCTTATATTCATTAATATTCTCATTTGTTTTTTTTACTAGTTTTTTTGCTCAAGAAATTAAGAGTTCAAAAAAAGTGTCTCAGTATACTCAAGAACAAGAAAAACGCATTTATGATTTTAGCATTTGTTCTAACAAAAACTACAACAAATGTTTTAAAAAAACAGACACTCCTGATGTTTTTGATTTTTCAAAAGCTACTGATGAAAAAAGTGCTAAAAAGGTTTACAAAAAGCAATTATCTAAATATGTATTCAATAATTTAGATGAAAGTATTTTTAATACTATCGATAAAAAACTAAATAAAAAATATAATACATTTACTATAAATCTAATGTACTGGACGAACAACAAAGGTGAAATTATACAGGAATTAGTAGGATCTAACTTAAGAGGGTTTGACAAAAACACACATGACAAAATTGCCTTTTTATTATCTAAAGCTAAGTTAAATAAACAATCGACTTCCTTTTCTTCTCTATTTATAAACAAACAAAATTCTATTTCTTTTAAATTAAAAAAAGATAATGAAACTAATAGTTATGCTATTATAAAGAGGAAAAAAAAGAAAAAGAAAAAATTTAATATAAACGACTCTATAACTTCACCTATTTACAAAGGCTGCCATCTTCTTGAAGATATATACTCTGAAGAAACCTACAAAGCTGAAAGAAAATGTATGGAGCATTATATTTCTAAATATATACTAAAAGAAATTGATCTTAATGTTATAAAAACAGCTTCTTCTTCCTTTACAAAATACGGTATCTATGATAAAAAAATAAAATCCTATGCTATTTTAAAATTCAATAAAACAGGAGAAATATCAAACATAAAAGCATTAAGTATGATTTATGAATTAGAACGAGAAATAATTTCTATACTTAAATCTATTCCTAATGTTAAACCTGGAACAAGAAAAGGAAAACCCGTTAACGTAAAATATCATATACCGATTAGTTTTAAAACCAGTACAAACTAGTTATTAGGTGGGTACTTTGCCAATGCTTTACGCATCATAACACTAAAAAAGCTAGTTCTACTTTCGGGTGTTTGCTGCGAGTTTTGAGTATCATCAACCTCTGCATTCCACACTTGTTGTTTTGTAGCTGTATCTAAAAAATCTATCGTTATTTGAATACGTTGGTTTGCTCTTCCTATAGGGATACCTCCTCCAATTTGGATAGGTCCTCTCCCGATACCAATACCTATGCTATTGTTTGATGGTGTTGCGTATTGCCTACTTAAAAAGTTAATTTCTATTTGAGGATTATCCGTTTTAGTAAAACCTTTTTCAGCCATTACAGCATCGGTAGCAGCTAATAACCGTTTATTATCTAACTCGCTTAGTCCTGTTTTTAAATCTGGATAATAATTATACGTTTTATATTTTGAAAAATCTTTTTGTGTGTCGTAATCATAAGCCACCCTAGGACCTGCACATGCAAAAACAAATACCAATAATAAATAACATAGATTTTTCATAGAATAACTTTTTATAAAAATACGAAACTACTATTAACCAATACTATAACTAAAAATATTAGCCTTAAAAACCAGTTTAATGAGCAAAAAAAAGGTCCATATAAACTTAATTTACATGGACCGCTTTTAAATATTTGAAACTTATTTAAGTTTTAAGCATTCAACATTTTCCAAAGTTGATCTTTTAACTCTACTAAACCTTGTTGTGCTACTGCCGATATAAACATAAAAGGAGCATCTGTTTCTGCCGTAATCTCTACTTTAATTTCCTCCTTTAATTCATCATCTAACATATCTGATTTTGAAACCACTATAAAGCGTTCCTTATCTAACATTTCAGGATTGTAACGCTTTAATTCATCTAACAACACATGGTATTGCTCAACAATATCTGGCGCATCGGCAGGTATTAAAAATAACAAAGTGGAATTACGCTCAATATGGCGTAAAAAACGATGACCAATACCTTTACCTTCTGCTGCTCCTTCAATAATACCAGGAATATCTGCCATTACAAAAGTTTGAAAATCACGATATTTTACAATTCCTAAATTTGGTTTAAGTGTTGTAAATTCATAATCGGCAATCTTAGGTTTTGCAGCAGTTAACACAGATAGCAATGTAGATTTTCCTGCATTAGGGAAACCTACCAAACCAACATCTGCTAATATTTTTAATTCTAAAGTAATATCAGCTTCTTGTCCAGGTATACCTGGTTGTGCATAACGAGGGGTTTGGTTTACACTATTTTTAAAGTGCCAGTTACCACGACCACCCATTCCTCCTTCAAGAATAATTAACTCTTGGTTATCTTCTACTAATTCATGTAAAATTTCTTGTGTTTCGGTATCACGAACTACTGTTCCTTTTGGCACATCAACATAAATATCTTCACCATCGGCACCAGTACTTCTACTTTTAGCTCCATGAGCACCATGCCCTGCTTTTATGTGTCTTTTAAACTTTAACGGTAATAAAGTCCACATATTAGGGTTGGTTCTTAAAATAACATGACCTCCACGACCTCCATCACCACCATCAGGACCCCCTTTGGTAATATACTTTTCTCTATGCAAGTGTACAGATCCTTTTCCTCCGTTTCCAGAAGATATGTGTAACTTCACATAATCAACAAAATTTCCTTCAGTCATTGGTTTGTCATTTACTTTAAACTTAAAGTTTAAAGCTTATTATTTTAATAAATACTTAAAAAGTATAGTTACTACAATTTGTCAAAAACAGTACTAATACGTTCTGTAATTTCAGGAATACTTCCTACTCCATTAATACCAAAATATTTATCTTGTTTTTCGTAGTATCCTTTTAATATTGCAGTTTCAGCATAGTATACTTTAATACGGTTACGAATAATACTTTCGTCAGCATCATCAGCTCTACCTGAAGTTTTTCCACGCTCTAATAAACGCTCCACTAACACCTCATCATCAACTTCAAGAGCAACCATTGCACTAACTCCGGTATTTTTTGAAGTTAATAATTCTGCTAAAGCTTCTGCTTGTGCTTCTGTTCTTGGGAAACCATCAAAAATAAACCCCTTAGCATCAGCATTTTTATCTACTTCTGCGTTAAGCATATTAATAGTAACCTCATCTGGTACTAATTGACCTTTATCAATAAATGATTTAGCCAAAACACCTAATTCAGTAGCGTTTTTTATGTTATATCTAAACACATCTCCTGTAGAAATGTGAACTAGTTGGTATTTCTCTTTTAAAAATTCTGCTTGTGTTCCTTTCCCTGCACCTGGAGGGCCAAAAAGTACTACGTTAGTCATAATTTATAGGTAATTATTGAAATTTTACTCAATTTTAAATACCAAAAACACTTATTTTAATTCAATTAAAGAGTATAAAACAGTTTTTTTCGGAAAGGGCAAAGATACTAATTTACCTTTAAGCGTATTCTATTTGACATACATTACTAGGCTTTTGTTTAATAAAAAAGTAATTTTGCATTCCAAATTCAATTGTTATTATGCAGCATTTCTTTTCTTCCGATTACACACTAGGTATTTTAGGTGGTGGTCAACTAGGTAAAATGTTATTATACGAAACTCGTAAATACGATATAAAAACACGTGTATTAGACCCTAGTAGTGAGGCTCCAAGCCGTATTGCTTGTAATAATTTTGAGCAAGGAGATTTAATGGATTTTGATACCGTTTATAACTTTGGTAAAAAAGTAGATGTTCTTACTTTTGAAATTGAAGCTGTAAATGTAGAGGCGCTTGCTAAATTAGAATGCGAAGGTAAAAAAGTGTACCCCTCTGCAGCAACGCTTAACAAAATTCAAAACAAAGGAGTTCAAAAGATTTTCTATAAAGAAAACAATATTCCTACTGCAGAATTTAAGCAATTTAATACACTTGCCGAATTACTAGCTGCCATAGAAAAAAAGGAAGTTACTATTCCTTTTGTATGGAAATGTACTGAGGGTGGTTATGACGGAAACGGTGTGTCTATAATTAAAAACACTAACGATTTAAGCAACCTTCCTGACATGGAATGTATTGCCGAAGAATTAGTAGATTACATAAATGAATTAGGTGTTATTGTTGTTCGTAACCCTTCTGGGGAAGTAAAAACTTTTCCGGTTGTAGAGCAAGAATTTCACCCTGAAGCTAACCAAGTAGAGTACGTAATTTGCCCTGCTCGTATTGATAGTGAAATTCGTGAAAAAGCAAGAGCTATTGCTACTAAGGTTTCGGAAAGCTTTGAACACGTAGGTGTTTTAGCTGTCGAATTATTTCAAACACAAGACAACGAAATTTTAGTTAACGAAGTTGCTCCAAGAACCCACAACAGTGGTCATTTAAGTATTGAGGCTAATTACACAAACCAGTTTGAGCAACACTTACGCAGTGTTTTAGATCTTCCTTTAGGAAACACAGACAATAAAGCTGCCGGAGTAATGGTAAACTTAGTTGGAGCTGAAGGCCATACTGGAGATGTTTGTTACGAGAACATTGAAAAAATAATGGCTTTACCTGGCGTTACACCTCATATTTATGGTAAAAGAGAAACAAGACCTTTCCGAAAAATGGGACACGTTACTATCATTAACAAAGATATTACTGAAGCTAGACGTATTGCCGAAGAGGTAAAGAAAACTATTAAAGTAATAAGCGAATAACTTACAAATACTAAAACCAAACACCATGAGCAAAGTAGGCGTTATTATGGGAAGTACAAGTGACTTACCAATTATGCAACAAGCGGTTGATTTTTTAAAAGAACTAGCCATCGATGTAGAAGTTGATATTGTATCAGCTCACCGTACTCCTGAAAAATTATTTGACTATGCCGCAAACGCACACACTAGAGGTGTAAACGTAATTATAGCCGGAGCTGGTGGAGCTGCACACTTACCAGGAATGGTAGCATCTTTATCTCCTTTACCTGTAATTGGCGTACCAGTAAAATCACGCAACTCTATAGATGGTTGGGATTCTGTATTATCTATTTTACAAATGCCTGGCGGAGTTCCTGTTGCTACTGTAGCTTTAGATGGCGCTTTAAATGCTGGTATATTAGCTGCCCAAATTATTGGAGCTCAAGATAAAGTAGTTCAAGATAAAATTATAGACTATAAACAAGGTCTTAAAGAAAAAGTTATAAAAGGAGCTGAAAGCGTTAAGCAATAAGAATTCTATCTTATTTTTTTAAAGCAGATACTAAAGTATCTGCTTTTTTGTTTTAAACAATAGTTAAAGAAAACCAAATTAAATATTTATTATATCTTTAACAGTTAAAACTATGCTTTGGCAATATCTAATATAAGTTCCCTCATTATATTTGCATTTAAAATATTTTTATGAGTAATCTCCTATTGAATCTTTTCGATTCTGCACCTTTTGCAAAAATTGAAAACGCTCACTTTTTTCCTGCTTTCACTAATGCTATTAAACTAGCTAACGACGAAATAAATAACATTGTTACCAATACCAATACTCCTAGTTTTTCAAATACTATTGAAGCTTTAGAGTATAGTGGCGAATTATTAAATAGAGTTTCAAGTGTCTTTTTCAACTTAAACAGTGCCGAAACTAATGATGAAATACAAGATATAGCTCAAAAAGTATCTCCTTTACTTTCTGAATTTAGAAACGATATTACTTTAAATGAAACTCTTTTTCAAAAAGTTAAAGAAGTTTACGAATCTAAAGACAATCTAAACTTAAACACAGAACAAACACAATTACTAGATAAACATTATAAGTCTTTTTCTAGAAATGGTGCTTTATTAAACGAAGCGGACAAAGAAGCTCTTAGAGAAATAGACAAAGAACTTTCTCAAAAAACATTACAATTTGGGCAAAATTTATTAGCTGACACTAATGATTACGAAATGTTACTTACAGACATTAGTGACTTAAAAGGATTGCCTGAAAGTGCCATTGAAGCAGCTAAAAACTTAGCTGAAAGCAAAGAAAAAGAAGGTTGGTTAATTACATTAGACTACCCTAGCTATGTTCCTTTTGTACAATATGCTGAAAATAGAGAATTAAGAAAAAAACTTTCTCTTGCTTTTGGAGCTAGAAGTTTTAACGATAATAAATACAATAACGAACAACTTATAAAAGACATTGTAGCTCTTCGTTATAAAAGAGCCAATTTATTAGGTTATAATACGCATGCACATTTTACACTTGCAGAGCGTATGGCCGAAAGTCCTGAAAATGTATTTAATTTTTCTAACGACTTAAATAAAAAAGCTACTCCGGCAGCTAAAAAAGAATTTAAACAATTAAGTGATTTTGCAAAAGAATTAGATGGTATTGAAACCCTACAAAAATGGGATGCTAGCTATTATAG
>CAZCHR010000101.1:0-9284 GCA_964498665.1 uncultured Tenacibaculum sp.
AAAAAGGGAAAGAAAACACCAATAGTTAATATTGGTGTTTTTTATTGTTCTTTTACTATCTTGCTTTTGTAAATTTTTACTTTTATGAAAAGCTTTTTATTATTCTTAAGTTTAATTATCACTTATACCATAAACGCACAAAAATTAGCCATCTTAAAATACGATGGTGGTGGAGATTGGTATGCTAACCCAACAGCGTTACCTAATCTTATCAATTTTAGTAATACAAACACTAAAACTTATTTAGACTCGAAGATAGAAACCGTAACATTAAATGATGAATCTATTAATAACTATCCAATATTATTTATTACAGGTCATGGTAATATCTTTTTTTCAGACGATCAGATTAAAAACCTAAGAAACTATTTAACTTCTGGTGGTTTTATTCATATCTCTGATAATTATGGAATGGATAAATATATTCGTAGAGAACTAATTAAAGTTTTTCCTAAGCTTAAACTTCAAAAGATACCTAATAACCATCCTATATATCATCAATCTTTTTCCTTTAATAAAGGTTTACCTAAAATTCATGAACACGATAAAAAATCAGCACAAGGTTATGGACTTTTTTTTAAAGGAAGATTAATTCTTTTTTACGATTATGAATCTGATTTAAGCGATGGATGGGAAGATCAAGAAATACATAATAATCCAAAAAAGGTAAGAGAAAATGCTTTAAAAATGGGTTCAAATATTATTGAGTATGCTTTTAAACATTAACAACATCCGAATAGATGATATAAAGATAAACTTTAACACTGAAGCCTTATGGATGTTAAATATTGCTTTGGCAATTATAATGTTTGGAATTGCTTTAGATATTAAAATATCAGATTTTAAAAGATTATTTAAAAATCCGAAAATCGTTTTAGTTGGAATACTTTCACAATTTATATTACTTCCATTTTTAACATATATAGCAATATGTATTATAAAACCATATCCTAGTTTTGCTTTGGGTATGATGATGATAGCAGCTTGTCCTGGAGGGAATGTTTCAAACTTCTTTAGTAAAATGGCTGGAGGAAATGCAGCCTTATCTGTTAGCTTAACGGCTTTTGCTACTCTTATTTGTTTAATAATGACTCCTTTTAACTTGCACTTTTGGGGGAGTTTATATGAGCCAACAAATATGATTTTAAAAAGTGTTTCTCTAAATCCTTTAGACTTATTTAAACTTGTTTTACTCATTTTAGGAATTCCAATAATACTTGGCATGACTTTAAATCATTTAAATCAAGAAATGGCGGAAAAAATTAATAAGATACTTCGTCCTTTTTCTATAATATTCTTTTTACTTTTAATAGTTATAGCTCTTTATGATAATGCCAACATCTTTAAAAATTATATTTATTTAGTTTTATACTTAGTAATTTTTCATAATATTTTTGCTTTCGTAATAGGTTATGTAACTGCAAAATCATTTAAACTAAATGATAAAGATTGTAAAACTATTTCTATGGAAACTGGAATTCAAAATAGTGGATTAGGTTTACTACTTATTTTTAGTTTTTTTGAAGGTTTAGGAGGAATGGCTTTATTAGCTGCTTTTTGGGGTGTTTGGGATATTTTTTCAGGAATGGCTTTAGCTGCTTATTGGGGAAGAAATAAAAAAAATAATTAATGAGAACACTTCTTTATTATATATTTAAATTTTTCATAAAAACTGGACTTTTCTTCTATACTAAAGAAATTAAAATTTTAGGTAAAGACAATATTCCTAAAAAAGAAGCAATTTTATTCACTTCAAACCACCCTAACGGATTGATAGATCCTTTATTAATTGCTAGTAATATTTCAAGAAAATCTCATTTTTTAGTTCGTGCTGCTGTTTTTAAAAAAAAGACAATTGCCTATTTTTTTGATTTATTAGGTATGATGCCTATATACCGTATTAGAGATGGCGTTAAACAACTTTCTAAAAATGAGGAAATTTTTAATAAATGTGAGGAATTATTAAAAAACAAAAAAGCTTTATTAATTTTTCCAGAAGGTAGCCATAACAGAAAACGAACAATTAGACCTTTAAGTAAGGGGTTTACAAGAATTATTTTTAGAACTCTTGATGAAAGTCCTGAGACGAACATACATATTGTTCCTATTGGAATCACCTATCAAAATGCATCAAATTATCCATCTAAAGTTGCAATTAATATTGGTAAACCTATTTTAGCAAATACATATTATAAAAAAGAAAACATTAACAGTTCAGTTAAAGAAATTAAAAATCTTGTTTCTAAACAACTAGAATCTTTAAGCGTACATCTTAAAGATGATGATAAATACAATGAAAAATTATCTAAACTAAATTTTTCTCAAGTTGACTTTACAGATGTGAATAAAGTAAACTCAATGATTAAAAATGAGAAAATTCAAGAAAATAAATCAATTAAAAAAAACTATCTAAAACCCATTTTCTACTTAATTCTAATAAATAGCATAATCCCCTATACAATTTGGAGGTTATTAAGTAAAAAAATATCTGAAATTGAATTTATTGACACCTTTCGTTTTGGAGTAAACACCATACTTTTCCCTATTTTTTATATTTTACAAAGCTGGGTAATCAGTTTGTTTTTTGGTTTTAAAGTTGCTTTAATATATTTTATTACCTCTATTTTTTTAGTTCTTTTTTACACAAAAACAGTAGCTACTCCTGCAGAATAGCATTTTGAATATCTTGCTGAATTTTTGTTCTCATATTACTTTTAACAAGTCCTCTATTTTTCATTGTAGGATAAACCCTGTTTGATAAAAACACATACACAATACCCGATTCTGGGTCTGCCCATGTGTAAGTACCTGTAAATCCGCTATGTCCAAAACTTTGTTCAGATACACAACCACAAGTAGGCTTCTCTTCTGGTCGAATCTGTGGTTTATCGAACCCTAAACCTCTACGAACCTTTTTATCTGCATAATAACGTTTATTAAACTTATTTAAAGTCTCTTGTGCTAAATATGTTTTTTGCCCATATGTACCACCCTGTAAATACATTTGCATAATCTTAGCAACATCATTTGCGTTAGCAAATAATCCAGCATGACCACCTACTCCACCTAACATTGCTGCCCCCATATCATGAACATAACCATGTACAAGTTGGTTTCTGTAATAAGTATCTTTTTCAGTAGGTACAATTTCAGATTTACTAAATTTTTTAAGAGGTAAAAAAGTAGTTCTATCTGCACCTAATGACTGATAAAATTCTTGATCTACCAACTTATTTAAAGGTTTTTTATACTTTTTCTCTAACAGTTCTTTAAAAATATAATAGCCTAAATCACTATACTTATAACCAACTCTTTCTCTTTGTTCTGAATCAACAATATGTTTATAGATTGAATCTCGGTAATCTCTTGTTAAATATAAATTCTTTGCTACTTTTATATTATACTTTTTAGATCTTTTTTTTCTATAATACTTACTTGAATTTTTTCCTGTTAAAGAATCTTTTGTATTTAAATAAAAAGGAATCCATGAACGTAAACGACCGTAATGAGATAGAATTTCTTTTAGTAATAAAGTATCTTTATTCGATTTTTTAAACCTAGGTAAAACATCACCTAAACTAGAAAATAAACTGATTTTTTTATCCTCTTCTGCTTTCATTATCATTGGTAACGAAGCTAATATTTTAGTTAAAGAAGCTAAATCGTATATATCTGAACCTTTTACCCTTCTTCTTTTTAAATTTGTGTGATAACCAAAATTTTTATTTAAAATAACTTTACCATTACGAGCAACTATAATTTGACCACCAGGTGTCATTCTCTTCTTTAAAATTGTATCAATTCGTTTATTAATTATTGATAACTTTTCTGAAGAAACACCAGCTTCTTCTGGTATTGTATATTCTAAAACATTAAGCCCTTTTACAAAAACACCATCACCAACTTTAAATTCGTTTTTTATTGATACAGGCAATTTCCCTTTAATGTCAAATGCTCCAAATAAAGCTTGTGCTGAAAGTTCTTGAGCTAAAACACTGTTTTGATAAGAAACAACCACACCTTCAATATTTGTAAATGATTTAATTTTTAATAAACTATATGGACTTGCAAAAACATCTAAAATCACTTTTTTTGTTCTTGCTATTTCTTGCAACCAAACTAAATCTTTATTTGAAAATTTATAACCTTTCCAAGGGTGCTTATTTGATTTATGAAAACCAATAATAACCAAATCGTATTTCTGTAACTTTTGCATTAAAACGCTTAAATGTTTATCAGAAACAACATCAATTTTCGTGTAGTTTTTAAGCATTTTAGAAAACGACTTTCCTTTATCGTCTCCTAAAGAAACGTAAGCGATTTTTTTATCTTTAAGATTTTTAATTGGTAAAATTTTTTCTTGATTTTTAACTACTGTAATTGAATTCTTAATCAATTTACGGTGTAAAACCTCATCATAAGGAGTATTCAAATCAAGACTTATGTTTTCGTTAGAAATAGGTTTATAGTTATTTAATCCTACTAAGTATTTAGATTTTAATATCTTTTTTACTGATAAATTTAATCTTTCTTCAGTTAAAGTACCATTAGCAAATGCTTCTTTCAATAATTTAACTGAACCTGGAACATCTTGTGGTATTAACAAAATATCATTCCCTGCTAAGATAGCCGCTAAATCAATCTCAGCTGGAGATGAATAATTAGCTGCTCCTTTCATATTTAAACCATCTGTTATTACCAAACCTTGAAACCCCAACTTATGTTGTAATAAATTAGTTACTACATTTTTTGATAATGAAGTTGGTAACTTTGGATTTACCTCTAAAGAAGGAATACTTAAATGCGCAGTCATTACACTAGCTACACCAGCATTAAATATTTTTTTAAACGGATATAATTCAATCGAATCTAATCGTTGCTCACTAAAATTAATTGTTGGTAAAGTATGATGAGAGTCGGTAGCGGTGTCTCCATGACCTGGAAAATGTTTTGCGTTGGCTAACACCCCAACACTTTGCATACCTTTAGTAAAAGCAATTGCTTTTTCTGTTACGTTCTCTTTACTCTCACCAAAAGAACGATTTCCTATAATTGGATTATTAGGGTTTGTATTTACATCTACCACCGGAGCAAAATTCATATGAATTCCTACCCTTTTACAATGCTCCCCTATTCTTTTACCAGTTGCTTTTAATAACTCTTCATTTTTAATAGCACCAAGTGTCATATTCCATGGGAAACGATAGGTATTTTTTAATCGCATATCCAATCCCCATTCACCATCAAAACCTATTAATAAAGGTACTTTAGATAACGCTTGATACTTATTGTTTAAAGCTACTTGTTTTTCAGGTGTCCCTTGCATAAAGATTAAGTTACCAATATGATATTCGCGAATCATATTAGTAATGAACTCTTCATGTTTTTGATCTTTATTAGAGTAGGCTTGTACCATGAATAACTGTCCGATTTTTTCATCGACCGTCATTGATTTCATAATACTATCTACCCAAATATTCTGAGCTTCTGCATCTTTTGCTAAAAGTGAATCTACTCGTTGTGCATTACTTAACTGCGTAACAACAAGTGCTAAAAAAAATAATATCTTCTTTATCATATATGTATCATCTATATAAAATAGAAATCAATTGTTATACCAAAAATCGTTTGTGCCAACTTTTATCAGCAGTTACTTCCCAATTATTTTCGAAATCTTCTTTGGTGTTTATCATATTGTTAAAAACAACGGTACTAGCGGTTATCTTTTTCTCCTTTGCAAATTGCTGAAAATCTGACAACTTTACAATATTTATATTTTCTCCGTCTTTAAAAGAAATATTCATTTTGTTCATTAAATCTATCTTTAATTCTTTTTCTAATTCTTGAACAAAACGAACAGAAGCATCGATAGAACATCCTGAAACGTTATTAAAACTTTCATCTACAACCAACACTAAAAATTGATTGTACTTAATCGTAAATGATCCTTTTAAATCGTCTCCATGACGTGTCCAATTATCAATAAACAATATTGCTTTTGCACTAATGTATTCTATTTCTTCTATACTAAACTCTCTATCTGCTTGATATACCCAAACTCTTGAGTTATTTGGTAGATTATTGTATTCTGTGAACATATTGTAATATTATAACTTCTAAATGTTACCTTAAATTAAACTTTTGTTGAAGAGCTTCTAATTTTTCTTCATCAGACATTGAATTTTTTGGAGCAGACATACGCTCTTTTATTTCACGTAATACTTTTTTAGTATATAAGGGAAAATCTGCATTCTGAATCCAGGCATTATATCCTGGATTTTCTTTAAATACTTCTTCTACTGTACGTCCTTTATATTTACCGAAAGAAAAAATTTCTTGATCCTCGTCATTCATTAATATAAAACCTGCAAAATCTGCTCGTTTACCATGTGTAGAATATTCACTTAAAGCATCAACTGTATTTTCTATATCGTCATACTTATCTAATTGTGCTAATAAAATCTCGTAAGTAGCATTAGTATCTGCTTCAGCTCCATGAGCTCCAACTAACTCTTTCCCACAATAAAACTGATATCCTGCACTTAAAGTACGTTGCTCCTTTTTATGAAAAATCACCTGAACATCAACTGCTTTACGATCATTCATATCAAAATCGATACCTGCACGCATTAACTCTTCCGCTAATAACGGAATATCAAATCGATTTGAATTAAAACCTGCTAAATCACAACCTTCAATCATATCATTAATTTTAGGTGCTAATTCTTTAAATGTTGGTTCTGTTACTACTTTTTCGTTTGTAATACCATGGATATCTGAAGATTCTTTTGGTATTTCTACTTCTGGATTTACCAACCAAGTTTTACTTTCTTTATTGCCGTTTGGAAATACTTTTAAAATTGATATTTCTACAACTCTATCTTTCGCTATGTTTATACCTGTCGTTTCTAAATCGAAAAATATAATTGGTTTTGTTAAGTTTAATTCCATTATTATTTTTTGGAAGTTATTCGTTATTTAATTGAGCTTTAAACTCATCTATTTTATCTAAATCTTTTTTAGCTAAAGTTGGTTCTTTAAAACCATACTTCTTTAACTCTTTTAATATTGTTTCTGCTACCAATAATCTCGCAGTTGGTTTATCATCAGCGGGAACAACATACCAAGGTGCATAATAAGTTGATGTTCTATTCAATAAATCTTCGTAACAATCTTGATATTTATCCCATAGTTTACGTTCTTTTAAATCTCCTGATGAAAATTTCCAATTTTTTTCAGGAATATTCAAACGACGCAATAATCTATTTTTCTGCTCGTCTTTAGATAAATTTAAAAAGAACTTTAAAACAATGGTTCCATTATCTGAAATATGTTTTTCAAATTGATTAATTCTATCCATTCGAGAATGATAGAAATTATCATTTAAATCATCTAAACTTTTTACTGTTGGGATATTTTCAGAAAAAACATATTCTGGATGTACACGTGTTACTAAAACATTTTCATAATGTGTTCTATTAAAAACTCCCATTTTACCTTTTGCTGGCAATGCAATATAATGACGCCATAAAAAATCATGCTTAAGTTCTAACTCAGTAGGTACTTTAAAACTATGAACCTCAACTCCTCTAGCATTTACATCTTTAAACACTTCTCGTATTAAACTATCTTTACCTGCGGTGTCCATACCTTGTAAGCATATTAGCATACTGTATTTACCCTCTGCATACATTTTATCTTGTAAATCGCTTATTACTCTCCTTACTTTTTTAAGCTTTTTCTTAGCTTTCTCATCCACGACTTTTGTGGTAAAGTCTTTTAAAGTTTTCCCCTCTGAAAACTTGTAAGTATCCGTGCTCATATACAATGCTAGTTTATATGATAAATGTACAAAAAATATCAACTTTTACCATTGATTTTCTCTAGAGAATCATCAATTTTTACAATAAACTATTAAATATTGAAAGAAATTTATTTTAGATTTTTATTATCTAAAATAAACAGACATGAAAAAAACAGTAATTATACAAGGAAGCTCGAAAAGTAATGGAAATACTAAAAAAGTAATTAATTACTTAAACACCGATAATAATTTTGATGTTATCGATTTAAAAACAAAGAATATTGGTAGTTTTGAGTATGATTTTAGTAACTCAGAAGATGATTTTATCCCTTTAATGGAAGACATTATTAACAAGTATGATACTATAATTTTTGCAACTCCTGTATATTGGTATTCAATGAGTGGAACTTTAAAAAACTTCTTTGATAGATTATCTGATTTATTACACTATAAGAAAGAGTTAGGAAGAAAATTAAGAGGTAAAAATATGGCGATGATTAGCAATTCTGATGAAAATGATTTAAAAGATGGTTTTGAAATGCCTTTTATCGAGAGTGCGAATTATTTAAGCATGAATTATCTTGGTAGCACACATGGTTGGTTTACCGAAGATGGAACTGAAATTCACTCAGAGGCAAAAAACAAAATAGATTCTTTTAGAAAGCTATTCTAATCAATCCAATTTTTAAAATCTTTTACACGCTCTCTACTTACAATAATCTCATCAGCATCGTAAGAGTGTAGCTTTAATTGTAAACGAGAGTTTGTGTAAGAAACAATATCTTTAATAGCGTTTATATGAACTATAAATGTTCTATTTACTCTATAAAATTGTTCAGGATCTAATTGCTCTTGCCAATGCTCTAATGAATTATCTATTAAATAATTTCTATTTGAGTTTGTTTGAATATAAGTGGCTTTGTTTTCTGAATAAAAACATTCTATCTCATCAACATGAATAATTTTTATGTGTTGACCAATTTTAATGGTAAATCGCTTTTTAAACTTGCGATCGATTGGATTGATTAACAATTTACGTATATCATCAATATTTACTTGTAAATCGGATTGTTTGGGTTGATTTTCTTTAAACTTATCTACTGCGACTTTTAATTCATCTTCATCAATTGGTTTTAATAAATAATCGATAGAATTCAATTTAAAAGCTTTTAAAGCATATTCGTCATAAGCTGTTGTAAATATTATAGCTGATTTAACTTCTATTTCTTCAAAAATTTCAAAAGAAAGTCCATCGGATAATTGAATATCTAAGAAAATTAAATCTGGATGTTTATTATTTTGAAACCAATTAATAGATTCTTCTACTGAATGTAACATCGTGTTTACTTCAATATCTAATTCAGCCAACATTCTATTTAAACGTCTTGCTGCTGGTTTTTCGTCTTCTATAATTATTACATTCATTATTGTACTTCTTTTCCTAATTTAAATACTCTTTTTTCATTCGCAATATCATTAA
>CAZCHR010000102.1:0-3910 GCA_964498665.1 uncultured Tenacibaculum sp.
ATTGAATTCAATCCTGAGTTTTTTAAACTTACACAGTTTATGGGCTAATGCCATTATAAATTTCTTGAAGTTTTCTAGGAAACAAAAACTCTTGTGGTATATTAAATTGAGAAACATTTGAATAAAACTCTGGTTCAATATTTGTAATTGATTTAATAATTTCTGTATTATCCTCTATGTTTTGATAGATAATTCTTTTATTTCCTTTTCTTTTTGAAGACTCAAAAGCTTTTAATAATTCACTATCAACCTCTCTATTATATGATGGAAATGAATAACCTATAATTATTAAAACATCTGTATTTTCTAAAACATCAGAAGCCTCTTTTATTGATCTCGAATTCTCTTCCCAAGCATATTTAATATTATTTTGATAATCAATATTTAATCTAATTTTGGTTCCTTTATTAAAATCTTCTTCATTGTTAATAATTCCAATTAAATAATCCTCTATCGATTTCCAATACTCTTTTCCTACGTTAGAAAAAATTTCACCGTTATGATTAAATACACCTCTAAATCCATTTAAATGAATATTTCTCTTATTCTTTTCTTCTAAAAAATAGGGAAACTCTTCATTTAAACTTTCTAATGTTTCTTTTTCAGGATTACTCATAAAAGATTTATAAGCCATTTCCAATTGCAAATCATAATTCCAACTAATAAATGAAACATCCTCATTTACCATAGGATTATATTTTCCTTCTTTTAAAATAACCGCTAGTAAACTATAATACCTTTTATCAATCTTTGAATAATAATTATCACTATCTAAGAGTGTTCTATGCCCTACAAAATGTTCCCAAAGATCAAAATAAATACTTAAATGATATTTTAAACGATTTAACTCTTTATTATTTCTTAATAAATGTAAGTTTTTGGCATATATATCAAGTGTTCCAAATTCTTCTGCCTTACTTGAATATTTCTTTAAGTTTGATATGATTTCAATTATAATCTTATTATCAACAAGAATCTTATAATATTCTTTATAAGATTCTTTATACTTAATGTCTTTTAATAAGTCCTCTAACTTTTCTGCAACCCATTCCATAGATTTAGCTTGCACACTCCATATAGGAACAGAATGATAACTAGCTCCAGCACCAAAAAAATATGTAATCTTTATATTTTCTTTTGAATTATATTTTGATTCTTCCATTAATATTTCTTTAAAAATTTCGATTCTAAAAAACCTAAACCATATCCATAAAACTGTGTTAACGTACTAAAAACACTAAATACTGCTACTTTTATATTTTTATTTAAAAATAAAGAATTAAAAAAAAGTAAAAAGAAATAGCATCCATAAAAAGCAATAAACTGCCAGTAACCAAAAAATATTACTATAATAGAGATATCAATACCTATAATAAATAAACTCGGAAACCAATACGTAATTTTTGCTGTTTCTGGGTATTTTTTATTTAAAATTGGTCTTGCAGTTCCAAACGAAAAAGTCTGTTTAAAAAATTGTTTTATAGTACTTCTACGTTTATGATACACATAGGCTTTCTCTATTAACTGTGTTTCATACCCGTTTTCCCATAAGCGAAAAGTTAAATCGATATCTTCTCCTACTTTCATTTTAGAAAAACCCTGAGTAGTTTCAAAAGCTTTCTTCGATAAACCTAAATTAAAACTACGAGGTTGAAACTTCCCTACTCCTTTTTTCTTACCTCTAATTCCTCCAGTTGTTAAAACCGAAGTCATCGAATAATTAATTGCTTTTTGTAATGACGTAAAACTTTCATGAGCTGCATCAGGTCCACCAAAAGCATCAGTAAAATTTACTTGTAGAGTTTTGTGTACTTCTGATAAATATTGAGGCGGCACAATTACGTCAGAATCTAAAATTATAAAATAATTACCCGAAGCAAGTTCCATTCCAAAATTTCGGCTTGCTCCTGCTCCTGTATTTTCTTTATAAAAATATTTTAAATCTAAACTTGATTGATATTTCTCAACAATTTTTTCTGATAAATCTTGCGAACCATCTTCAATAATAAGTACTTCGAAATCTTTTTCGAAATCTTGTTTTGTAAGACTCTCTAACAATTCCTCAATTTCTTGAGGACGATTATATACCGGAATTATTATTGAAAACTTTAAATTCATTATACTAAAATACTAGAATTTATTTGTTCTGTAATTCCATCCCAAAGATTGATTCTTTTTTGTAGAGATTCTTTAGCGTAATATAGTACATCATTCCATTTTTGTTTATCTGTTACACATAACTCTTCTATCATTTTTAATGATAAAGGTCCGTGTTCATCTCCATCTAATTCAATATGCCTATTTAAATAATATGTTAATTTGTTATAGTTGGTTCCTTCTTTATCTTCAGTATTTTTTACTATTTCTAAAAACATATCTGGTATCACATCTTCTCTACCAAAAGTGAAACTTGCTGCAATAATATGAGGTTCGTTTGTTTTAATTACATCAAATGTAAACTGAACAAAATCTTTAGTTTCTTCAGAAATTGAACCATTATTTAAAGCTTGTTCAACTGAATTAGTTTCAATAAGATTGTATATAAAGTTTGATATTTCTGCTGTACTCGCTTTTGCTTGTTTCATCGCATCAATATACATTTCAAAATGACTTTTAGGTTCTCCTAATTCATTTAAATCTGTTTCTTCTCCTAAAACAATTTCGTTAATAAACCTAGCTGTTTGCGGATTAACAACAGGGAGCCATGGTAATGTTGTGCAAGTTAGTGATTGTTGTAATGCCTTTAGTAACGACATAAAATCCCAAACCGCAAAAACATGAGATTCCATAAATACTTTTACATCCTCAATATCTTTTAATGAATTGTATAAAGTATGCTCTTTTAATTGTTTTCTTAAAGGTTCTAATTCCTTTTCAATATGTAAAATATTACTCATTTTAATGGCTATCAATAAAAAATGCAAATCTAACGATTTGCATTTTATTTATATTTCTATGTTGATAAAATTACTCTTCAGTAAACTTATCCATTACAGCTGTACTAACTCCCATATTAGAGAAACCTCCATCATGAAATAAATTTTGAAGTGTAACTTTCTTTGTTAAATCTGAAAATAATGAAATCGTATAATCTGCACATTCTAAAGCAGATGCGTTTCCTAATGGAGACATTTTTTCTGCATAAGAAATAAATCCATCAAAACCTTTTACTCCTTGACCTGCAGTTGTTGGAGTTGGTGACTGAGAAATTGTATTTACACGTACTTTATGGTCACGACCAAAGAAATACCCAAAGCTACGAGCAATCGACTCTAAATAGGCTTTATTATCAGCCATATCATTATAATCAGGAAATACTCTTTGTGCAGCCATATAAGTTAAGGCAACAATACTTCCCCATTCGTTCATAGCTTGTTTGTTATATAAAACATTCATTACTTTATGAAAAGACACTGCAGAAACATCCCATCCTTTCGTTGTAAAATCGTATTTAGAATCGGTATAGTGACGTCCTTTACGAACGTTTACAGACATACCGATTGAATGTAAAACAAAATCTATTTTTCCTCCTAAAATTTCCATAGATTTTTCTACTAAGTTAGTAATATCATCCATAGAAGTAGCGTCTGCTGGTATAATTTCTGATCCTGTTTTAGCAGCTAATTCTTTAATCTGTCCCATTCGCATTGCAATAGGCGCGTTGGTTAACACAAACTCTGCTCCTTCTTCATGAGCACGTTCAGCAACTTTCCATGCAATAGAGTTTTCATCTAATGCTCCGAAAATAATTCCTTTTTTACCTTTTAATAAATTATACATAGTATTTAGTGTTTGTTTATTCTGTAATTTTAATTCAATAATTCTTTTGCGTGTGTTAATGCGCTTTCTGAAATCTCTTTTCCGCTTAACATTTCTGCAATTTCAACGATACGTTCTTCATTAGAAAGCT
>CAZCHR010000102.1:4010-9237 GCA_964498665.1 uncultured Tenacibaculum sp.
TCTTTTCCGCTTAACATTTCTGCAATTTCAACGATACGTTCTTCATTAGAAAGCTGTTTTAAATTAGATGTGGTTACCCCCTCTTCTTCTCCTTTATATACTTTATAATGCTGTGCTCCTTTTGATGCTATTTGAGGTAAATGCGTAATTGTAATTACCTGCATATTTACACCCATATCTTCCATTATTTTGGCAATTTTATTTGATACTTCTCCAGAAACTCCTGTATCAATTTCATCAAAAATAATAGTTGGCAATTGTATGTTTTCTGATAATATTTTTTTAATTGATAACATTATTCTTGATAACTCTCCACCAGATGCTACTTTTTTCAACTCACCGAAATTACCTCCTTTATTTGCTGAAAATAAAAAAGACAAATTATCTTTTCCGTTAGGTAAATAGTTATCGGAAGGATTTAACTCTATTGAAAAACGAGCATTAGGCATTCCTAATTCTGATAATAAATATTCTAATTCTTTTTGAAGTTTAGGTATTGCTTTATTTCTTGATTTTGTAATCATAGCAGCAACTTCATCCAGTTTTACTGACACTTGTTTAATCTCAGTTTCTTTAGCTTCAATTAAATTACCTGCTCCTTCAACTTGTGCAACTTTTTCTGATAAAGTTTCGTAAATTGCTAGCAAATCTTTTATAGAATCTACCGAATGCTTTTTTTGTAAATTATAAATTAATTGTAATCTATCATTCAATTCTTCAATCTCGTTTGGATTAAAATCTACTTCTTCATTCGCATTCTCTAATTCAGAAACCACATCATCTAGCTCTATTTTTATACTAGAAACTCGGTTAGATAATTCTTCGTAATTCTTCGCATACGAACTAATCTTATTTAAGCTATTTTCTAAAGAATTTAATAAGTTTTGAAGTCCAATTTCATCATTAATCGAAATTTGTAGAGCTTCAGATAAATTCAACTTTATATCCTCTATATTATTTAACTTATCTAGTTTCTCCTCTAAAGTTTCTTGTTCTCCATCTTGTAATTTTGCTTCTTCAAACTCATTAAAAAGGTGTAAGTTATATTCGTATTGTTCGTTAGATTTCTCAGTTTCTTCTTGTAATATTTTCAGCTCTTTAACCAACAAAGTATATTTTTTCAATCCTCTTTTGTAAGAGTCTATCTTCGCTTTATTCTTTGCTAATGCATCTATAACCGAAAATTGAAAATCAACATCAGATAATTGCATAGTTTGATGCTGAGAATGAATATCAATCAATTTAGTTTTCAAAGCTGATAAAACCGATAAATTTACTGGAGTATCATTTACAAATGCTCTAGATTTGCCAGAAGGTAAAATCTCTCGTCTTATAATAGTTTCAGCTTCATAATCAATATCTAATTTATTAAATAAAGATTGAAGTATATAACCTTCAATAGCAAATTGAGCTTCGATAATACATTTTTTATCAGTATTTTTAAGTGATGACAAATCTGCACGATTTCCCATTACCAAACCTAAAGCACCGAGTAAAATGGATTTTCCTGCACCTGTTTCACCAGTTATTATTGATAAACCTTTTGTAAAATCAATCGATAACTGATTGATTAATGCGTAATTATGTATAGTTAATTGTGTAAGCAAAATCTACTTTTTGAAAAGAATAAAAGTAAGAATTTTGAATGAATTAAATTACTTTAAAAATAAAGGATATTTATTGAATTTTTTTCCACTTATCTTTATAGGTAGGAGCAATACTTTCTAAAACTCCAATCATTTTTTGCTGATTATTAGTTGGTCTATCATCAGAAAAAACACTTACTATCTCATCACTCTTAGCATCTAAAAAAACACGAATCATATAATTACCTATTGTAATGTTGTGTAATTTTTCTAAAGCGATAACATTTTGCTCAATAATTACTTTTGCATTTTTTTTATCATCTGAAAAAACATCAAAACCTTTTCTGTGATAATTGTAATAAATATTTCTTAATGTAGTAAATTTTGATGACAACAAGTTATCTATTAAAGCAAAACGATTTTGTTTACCTACTTGATTTTGCCAACCAGTTTCTCCACTTGATTGAGCTTGTAACATAACGTTTTCTGCTTTCTTTAAATATGTTGTTCCTCCTTTTAACGCAAAAGTATCTGCATCAACTCCTAAGATAGTATATACATAGAAAGCTACCATAGATATTAAATTAGAATCGTATGTATTTGGATTAAAAATTAACGGGTCAAATTCGTTATAACGAAAATTAAAATTAGTGTCGTTAATATTTAATATTGGCGTTGCATAAGTTGAATTATATACTGGTCGAGTAGATTGAATTTGTAAACTTGCGCTAAAGTTATTTCCGTTTTGTTCATTAATAATAATTGTAAAAGCACAGTTAATACGCTCTTGTTCTTTGAACTTTTTATTAGTCCATTGTTTTTCGTTAATAAACTCAGTTAATGATTTTTGTAATGTTTCATAAACTTGTTTATTACTGCTTTGTACTTTATCTGAATTGATTGTTATCAAAGCATTCAATTCTTGTGATTGAACTGTAAAAACTGATGATAAAATAAAAATTAAAAAGAAAAATTTACGCATTTAACCTATGTATTATTTCATTAATTATATCTTTAGATACCTCTTTTTTTGACTTTAACTCAAATGCTTTTTCATTAAAAGCAGCATCAATAATAGTAATTTTGTTAGTATCTGTAGCAAAACCTGCACCTTTATCTTGTAACGAATTTAATACAATTAAATCTAAATTTTTACGTGCTATTTTACTTTTTGCATTTTCTACTTCATTATTAGTTTCCAAAGCAAAACCAACCAATAATTGATTTTGTTTAATTTCACCTAAAGATTTTAAAATATCTTTTGTTGGTTCTAACTCAATACTTAACGCAGAATCAGTCTTTTTTATTTTTTGAGAAGCTATATTTTTTGGTCGGTAATCTGCTACTGCTGCCGATAAAACTGCAACATCTACATTAGCATATAGTTTATGGCAGGCATCATACATTTCTTGTGCTGATTTCACATCAATTCTGTGAATAAAAGAACTTTTTACTTTTTGATGAGAAGGTCCTGTAACTAAAAAAACTTCAGCTCCTAAATTAGCTGCTGTTTTTGCTATTTCAAACCCCATTTTTCCTGAAGAATGGTTCCCTATAAATCTAACAGGATCAATCGCCTCATAGGTAGGGCCTGCGGTTAGTAATATTTTTTTTCCTCGCAGTGGTAATTTAGATACAATGTCTTTTTCTATAAAAGACACAATATCTTCCGGTTCCGCCATACGACCTTCACCTACTAAACCACTAGCTAATTCACCAGATGCAGCAGGTATCATAATATTACCAAACTCTTGCAAACTATTTAAACTTGCTTTAGTTGATGGATGTATATACATATCTAAATCCATCGCAGGTGCGAAGTATACTGGACATTTTGCAGATAAATAAGTTGCTAATAGTAAGTTATCACAAGTACCATTTGTCATTTTAGACAATGTATTTGCTGTTGCAGGTGCGATAATCATTAAATCTGCCCAAAGACCTAAATCAACATGGTTATTCCACAATTCATTTTCATCTTCTTTTTCATAAAAAGTAGAATGAACAGGATTTTTTGATAAGGTAGAAAGTGTAAGTGGGGTTATAAAATCTTTAGACGCAGGAGTCATTATTACTTTAACTTCTGCGTCTGATTTTATAAATAAGCGAACTAAACTCGCTATTTTGTATGCGGCAATACCTGCGGTAACGCCAAGTAATACTTTTTTACCGCTTAATACAGACATATTATTATTCTGCGTCTGGAGTTCTGTAGTATACTTTATCGTTTAACCACTCATCTAATGCAATAGCATGAGGCTTTGGTAAACGTTCGTAAAACTTAGAAACTTCAATTTGTTCTTTGTTTTCAAAAACTTCTTCTAAACTATCGTTATAAGTAGCAAACTCTTCTAATTTATCTACTAACTCCTTTTTTAAATCAGAATTAATTTGATTAGCTCTTTTAGCTATTATTGAAATAGCTTCATAGATATTATCGGTTGGAGCTTCGATAGCTTCTTTGTTATAAGTAATAGTACTTAATGCTGCTTCCGTTTCTTTATAATCCATTTTTTAACTTTTAACTAATTGTTCTTGTTCTTTGTTTAATGCTGCCAACATTTCATTAGATTCTTTCATGAATTTAGATTCAGGAAAACTTCTTTTTAATTTATCATACGCTTTTATAGCTACTTTAATTCTTTCAGCTTTTCTACGTTGCGTACTTTTCATTACAAAATCGTGTGCAGCTTTTAATCGATAATATAAAGCTTCTTCTTTATATTTTGTACCTAAATAATCAGACAATAAATTATCAAAAGCTACAATTGCTGCTCTATAATTTCTTGTATCATAATCTGCTGTTCTGTAATATGTTTTTGCTATTTCGAAAGATTTCTTTTCTAATTTTGCTCTTAATTCTGCATAATATTTGTTAGCCTCTCCTAACTTATCAGAGTCTGGATATTTATCTATAAATTTTTGAAAAGCTTCTAATGCCTTCTCTGTATCTGTAGGATCTAAACTAAAACTAGGTGCAGCTTTATAATAACTTAAAGCTGATAAAAAAGCAGCTTCTTGTCTTTTCGAACTCTTTGGATAATTAGACGTAAACCTGTTAAAGTAATAACCTGCTAGACTATAGTTTTTCTCATTAAAATTTGATTGAGAAACCATAAACTGGATACGTTCCATTTGCGGTTTTCCTCTATAAGAAGGCGTTACTTTTTCAAATAAACGTAAAGCTTTACTATACTTTTGCGCTTCGTACATTTTCACAGCCATTTTATACTGTTCTTGTACTGTTCCTTTGTTCAATACTTTTTGATACTCTCCACAAGAAGACAATACCAATAGCATTACAACTAAATACGCTAAATTTTTAATTTTTTGCATCTGGCAAAATTAGTGATTAAATATGGATTATTAAAACGATTTTTTTTCGCTACTAAGAGCATTGCAATTAAGCATTAAATCTGTTATAAAAATTCTAAGGAATTACTAAATCTTTGTTAATCTTATTGTACTGTATTATCAGCTTCTCCTTGGGCTACTATTTGTTTTACATCGTTATCAAACAAATATAAACCTCCTTTATCATCACCAATTAAATTAATTTTGTCTAAAATATTTCTTGCTAATGCTTCTTCTTCTATTTGTTCTGCAACATACCATTGTAAAAAATTATGTGTTGCATAGTC
>CAZCHR010000103.1:0-9200 GCA_964498665.1 uncultured Tenacibaculum sp.
GTATTAAATTGGAAATTTATTACCCCTTTTCTAATTACTTATCTACTTATACAATATATTGTAATTGGTAAATCTGCATACAAATTACACGAAAAACAAATACTTTATTTTTTACCAATTCTTGATATTTATTTAGTGTTATTACAAATCACTATATTTATATCAAATAGAATTTCTAAACCAACACATTGGAAGTAAACAACGAAAAAGTACTAAAACATATTCAAAAAGCAAAAGAGGGTAATCAAATATCTTTTAATTTTTTGCTAGATACTTTTTGGGGTAATGTATACAGTTATCAATTATCTAAAATTAATAATGATAACGATGCTGAGGATATTACTATTAGAACTTTTTCTAAAGCTTTTGATAAAATCAATACATTTAATGAGCAATATCAATTTAAAACTTGGCTAATAACTATTTCTAAAAATGTATACATTGATTTTCTTAGAAAGAAAAAATCTTCTTTACAAATAGAAACTACTAAAGAACAAGAAGAAGCTGCTTTTCGTGTTATAGACAGCGCTCCATCTCCTGAAGATAAAATTATTACCGAGCAAAATCTAGCAAAGCTTTTAAGAGATATTAAAAAGTTAAAACCAAAATATCAAGAAGTAATTAATTTACGTTTTTTTCAAGAATTAAGCTATAAAGAAATTTCAGAAAAAATTGATGAACCAATCAACAATGTTAAAGTTAAATTACTGAGAGCTAAAAAATTATTAGCAGAAATAATAAGGAAATCATAAATTGCAAAAAGTTTAAATTTTCAGAAACTTATAATATTATTAATATCTGAAACATCAGTTTTAAAACATCCTTTTATGAAAAAATCCATTTTAAACTTACTTGGACCAGGTTTACTATTTGCTGGTGCTGCAATTGGTGTTTCACATTTAGTACAATCTACTAGAGCTGGAGCAGATTTTGGTTTTGGTTTACTATGGGCACTTTTAATTGTAAATGTTTTTAAATATCCTTTTTTTCAATACGGACCTCGTTATGCTGCTGCTACTGGAGAAACCTTATTAGATGGCTATAGGAAATTAGGTAAAGGTTTTTTAGTAAGTTACTATATTTTAAACTTTGTAACAATGTTTACTATTCAAGCTGCTGTTACCATAGTTACAGCTGGTTTAGCCTCAAATCTTTTTGGTTTTACTAATAATTTAGTTATCTGGTCTTTAATAATAATGACAATTAGTATTATTATTTTAGGTATTGGTAGGTATAAACTACTTGATAACTTAATGAAATATATTATAATTATATTAACTATTAGCACAATTATAGCTGTTAATGTTGCTCTATTCAGCACAAATAAAGGGTTCAATTTTCAACAAATAATACCTAGCGGAACAGCTCAAATTACTTTTTTAATCGCTTTTTTAGGATGGATGCCTGCTCCATTAGATATATCTATTTGGCATTCTTTATGGTCAGTTGAAAAAAGTAAAAATACTTTTGAAAAAATTAAACCAAAACATGCAATTTTCGATTTTAATGTTGGTTATATAAGTACTTTATTTTTGGGGGTTTGTTTTGTTATGCTAGGTGCTTTAGTAATGTACCAATCAGGAGAATCATTTTCTAATAAAGGGACTGTGTTCGCATCACAATTAATTAATTTATATACAAAAAACTTAGGTGAGTTTTCTTATTTATTTATAGCAATTGCAGCTTTTACGACAATGTTTAGTACAACGTTAACAACTTTAGATGCCTCACCTAGAGCAATGACAAAAGCTTCTAATTTAATTTTTGAAAAGAAAGGTAAATTTAGTTATTGGTTTTGGATGTTATTATTAGCTTTTGGAACTTTTATTATCTTAAATTACTTTTTATCAGATATGGGGTTTTTAGTTAAAATTGCTACAATTTTATCCTTTTTAACTGCTCCTTTTTATGCAATTTTAAATTACATTTTAATTACAGGTAAACATACACCTAGAAAACACCGCCCTAAATTAGAGCTTCGAGTTTTAAGTATTACAGGTATTGTTTTTTTAGTTGCATTTAGTATTTGGTTTTTACTTAGTTTATAACGCTTTTCTTTGTAAATTTGCTCTATAATTTTTAATCTAAATGGAAAACGAATCTGTAGTATTACCAGAAAGAGTAAAAAAACCAAAATGGTTACGTGTAAAATTACCTGTAGGTAAGAAATACACAGACCTAAGAAGATTGGTTGATAAGTATAAATTAAACACAATTTGTACAAGTGGTAGTTGCCCAAATATGGGAGAATGTTGGGGAGAAGGTACTGCTACTTTTATGATTTTAGGGAATATATGTACTCGTTCTTGCGGTTTTTGTGGTGTAAAAACTGGTAGACCAGAAACTGTTGAATGGGATGAACCTGAAAAAGTAGCTCGTTCTATTAAATTAATGGAAATTAAACATGCAGTATTAACTTCAGTTGATAGAGATGATTTAAAAGACGGAGGTTCTATTATTTGGGCAGAAACAGTAAATGCAGTTCGAAGAGCTAACCCTAATACAACTTTAGAAACTTTAATTCCAGATTTTCAAGGAAACGAAAAATTAATAGACCGTATTATTGAAGTTGCTCCAGAAGTAGTTTCTCATAATATGGAAACAGTACGTCGTTTAACTCGTGAAGTTCGTATACAAGCTAAATATGATAGAAGTCTTGGTGTTTTAAAGTATTTAAAAGATAATGGTATGCGAACCAAATCAGGAATTATGCTTGGTTTAGGTGAAACTGAAGAAGAAGTTATCCAAACAATGAAAGATTTACGCGGTGTTGGTTTAGATGTTATTACTATTGGTCAATACTTACAACCAAGTAAAAAACATTTGCCTGTAAAAGAGTTTATAACTCCAGATCAGTTTAAAAAATATGAAACTCTAGGTTTAGAAATGGGCTTTATGTATGTAGAAAGTGGCGCTTTAGTCCGTTCTTCATATAAAGCACATAAACATGCTAGTTAAATAAAAATCCTCCTAAATTGGAGGATTTTTTATACTTTTTTGTTTTTCTTAAAAAAACCACAAATTCTATATGATTTAAAAATCAAAAACATTCAAAAATTATCAATTAAATAATTTAAAACTCTCAAATGTTAATTAAATGTAAAAATCACATCTTTTTAACAAATAATCGCTTAAAAATATATTTTGGCACGAGATTTGATAATAAAAAAATGAAGACGACGTAGTAAACCGTTTTCATTGTGTAAATTATTTGAATTAGTTGATTAACAAAAGCCCACTCATATGAGTGGGCTTTTGAATTTTTATATGATTTATTATGCTAGAATATCTCTGCAGTCTCTTATTGTATTTATACTTATAGATTCTATAATTTTAGCTTCTTTTTTTATTTAAGTTCATATCAAAACTACTTATATTTACTCGATTCTATTTTGATACAATAACAACTATATTTCTTATAATATAAAAAATATAAATGCAACATAAAAACACTTCTATTAAAACTCCTTTATTAGATTTAATCATGAAATGGTGTACTCGTATTTTAATCTCAACTATTTGGGGAAGTGCAACATTATTTGGACTTTATATTATAGCCTTTTATTTTATTGCTCTTATAAAAGGAAATACAGAAGATTGGAATCAAGTTCTACCAGGTCTTTTTAACCATAAAACACAAACAGCTACAATAGGTATTGGAATTCATTTTGCTGCTGGAGGAATTATATTAATTCTTGGCTGTATTCAATTAATTGATAAAATACGATTGAAATACCCTTTTTTACACAAATGGTTAGGTCGTGTTTATGTCTTAGCTGCTCTTGCAACTGCAATTGGTGGATTAGTTTTTATTTTTATTAAAGGAACTATTGGTGGAATAATTATGGATATTGGTTTTACTGGATATGGAATATTAACTTTAATTTCTGCCCTGAATACTATTCGTTTTGCATATTCTAAAAAACTTAAACAACATAGAACTTGGGCTATACGATTATTTGTCTTAGCTATTGGATCTTGGTTATATAGAATGGATTATGGTTTTTGGTTCTTATTTACAGATGGGTTAGGGCACACAAATAATTTTGATGGACCATTCGACAATTTTATGGCTTTCTTTTTTTATATCCCTAATTTATTAATCGCTGAGATATTTATTGGTCGTTATGATATAATGAAAACTAAAACAGCTAAACGAATCGCTATATTTATAATATTTATGACTACCATTTTTATATTATTAGCTACCTATTTTTTTACAAAAAGAATTTGGGGGCCTCCAATAATAAAATTATTGACAATATCTTAACTCTGTAATACTAAAAAGCCCATTCTTCTGAGTGGGCTTTTTAGTATTATATATAAATATAATTATTCTATATATCCCATTTTACGCATCCAATCATCGTTAAACATTTTACCGACATATCTACTTCCGTGATCGTGGAATAAAACAACCACTACATCATCTTTAGTAAACTCATCTTTAAGCTGTAACAATCCTTTCATAGCAGCTCCAGCAGAATTCCCTAAAAACATTCCTTCTTTCTTTGCTAACAACTGCGTATAAACTGCTGCATCTTTATCAGTTACTTTGGTAAATCCGTCAATAATAGAAAAATCTACATTTTCAGGCAAAATATCTTCTCCGATTCCTTCAGTTACATAAGGATAAATTTCTTTCTCATCAAATTCACCTGTTTCATGGTACTTTTTAAATACTGATCCGTAAGTATCAATTCCCCAAACTTTAATATTGGGATTTTTCTCTTTTAAGTATTTTCCAACACCAGAAATTGTTCCTCCAGTACCAACTCCAACTACAAAATGTGTAATCTTCCCCTCTGTCTGTTCCCAAATTTCAGGACCAGTACTTTCGTAATGTGCTTTTGCATTACTTGGGTTATCATATTGGTTTACATACCAAGAATTAGGTGTTTCTTCACCTAAACGCTTGGAAACTGAATAATAAGAACGTGGATCTTCTGGTTCAACATCCGTAGGACAAACGACAACCTCTGCTCCAACTGCACGAAGAATATCCATCTTTTCTTTAGATTGCTTATCAGATAAAACGAAAATACATTTGTATCCTTTAACAATGGCTGCTAAAGCTAACCCCATACCTGTATTACCTGAAGTACCTTCTATAATAGTTCCTCCTGGTTGCAAACGACCATCTGCTTCAGCATCTTCAATCATTTTTAATGCCATTCTATCTTTTGTAGAATTTCCAGGATTAAAAGTTTCGTATTTAGATAAAACTAAAGCTGGTATTTCTTTTGCTAACTCGTTTATCTTAACTAATGGTGTATTACCAATAGTTTCTAATATATTTTTTGCGTATTTCATTTTCTAAATTTATGCTGCAAATTTATGCAAACTTGATGGATTTTGACGGTTGAATTTTGGTGATAATAAAAGATGGAATTATTAGCATTAAAAAACATAATGCTAAGGTTCCTAAATTTAAAAATAGTATTGATAATATATTAATATCAACTGGAATAGTTGATACATGATAAGTTTCTGGATTTAAAGAAATAATTTTAAAGTATTTCTGAATTAACAATAAAGAAATACCAATAATATTACCCAAAAAAAGTCCTTTTAAAATTAAATAAGAAGCGTTGTATAAAAATATTTTTCTAATACTCCAATTGGTACTTCCTAATGATTTTAATACACCAATCATTTGTACACGTTCTAGAATTAAAACTAATAATGCTGTAATCATATTAATGCTAGCAACTAAAATCATAATACAAATAATAAACCAAACATTATTATCTAGAAGGTTTACCCATTCAAAAATTGCAGGATTACTATCTACAATAGTATTGCTATTTAAAGTAGCTCCTGTATTTCGATAAATATCATTTCCTTTTTCAATAATATCATCAAAATCATTTAATAAAACTTCAAAACCTCCTATTTGATTATCATTCCATCTATTAATTTTTTGAACCTCACGAATATCTCCTATTATTATCGACTTATCATATTGCTCTAAACCAGTATTATAAATTCCTACAATAATTGGCTTTCTTCTTTTGTATTTTAATTTACTTTTTTCTGATATAAATAAAGTTTCAATCGTATCGTTTAACTTAAAATTTAATCGATTTGCTATAGATTCTGATATTAAAATTTCTTTATTTCTATCTAAATTAAAATTTGGTAATCTCCCCTCTTTTAAATACTCTTTAAAGAATGAAAAATCATAATCGGAAGAAACTCCTTTAAAAACAATTCCTTCAAAATCAGTTGGTGTTCTAATAATACCTCCCAAATTTGCAAAAATTTGTACATTTTTTATACCATCAATATTTTTAAACTCTGGATAAAAATCTTGGTTTTTATCAATCGGCACTGTTGAAACATCTGAATTATTGTTATCGTAATTAACTATCTGAACGTGACCTTTAAATCCGCTCATTTTATCACGGATTTTATTCTGAAAACCAGCACCTATAGAAAGCGCAATTAACATTACAGCAATACCTAAAACTATTGCTGTTATTGCAATTTTTATTATTGGAGATGATATACTATTTTTATACTCTTTACCAGCAATAATTCTTTTGGCTATAAATAACTCGTAATTCAATATTTATGATTTTATACAACATCAAAAGTAAGTATTTCTTACTAAATCTATAATCATTATAAATGAGAAAAGCGACACTTAAAGATAAAGAGCTTATTACCGAAATATTGCATCAAGCTTTTGTAGATATTACAATTCCTAATTCTATAAATTTTATAGTTAAACAAGATGAAAAAAGAGAAAAGCGACTTCGTTTTTTAATGGAATATTTGTTTTTAACAACTATTGAACTCGGAGAAGTATTTATTTCTGATAATAAAAAAGCGTGTATCTTAATTTCTTATCCTCATATATACAAAAAACAACAATTAAAAATATCTTTTTAAAAATTAAGCTAGTAGTTAAAACTATTAGAATTAGTAATCTTTTTAAAGTTTTAAAAAGAGAGCAGCAATTAAATAAACATCATATAAAAACACCACATATACATCCTGTAATTATAGGGGTTTATAAAGAACATCAAGGTAAAGGTACAGGAGTTAGATTGATTAAAGAAGTTTTTAATTTTTATAAAGATAATAAATTACCTTGCATTTTAGAAACTACAACAGCATCTAATTTAAAACTTTATAAAAAATTTGGGTTTACTATTTTTAAAGAAACTAATGATTTAAATTATCCACTATTTTTCCTTCGAAAAGACTTTTAATTGGTAACTTTATCTTTTTAATTTTATTTTAAATGAAGAATAAGTTTCTACTTTCTGTTATATTTTTATTGTTTATTAATTTTCAGTTTGCATCTTGTGCTCAACAGCAAAAATCTAAGGCTAAAAAAGTAGAGAAAGTAGATTTAAAAATAAAAACTGGAGCTGATAGAATTAGCTTATATCTTCCTAAACTAAAGGGTAAAAATATTGCTATTGTTGCGAATCAAACTTCTGTAGTTAATGTTTTACAAAGAGCCGAAGTAAACCCAAATATTATGGGGTCGAAAATAGTACAACAACATTTGGTTGATTATTTACATAATCACAATGGTGTTAACGTAAAAAAAGTTTTTGCTCCAGAGCATGGTTTTCGTGGTAAAAAAGACGCAGCAGCACATGTTAATGATGAAACAGACACCAAAACTGGACTACCAATTCTTTCGTTGCATGGAAAAAGTAAGAAGCCTTCGCAAGAACAATTAAAAGGATTAGATGCTGTTGTTTTTGATATTCAAGATGTTGGAGTTCGTTTTTACACCTATATTTCAACTTTACATTATGTAATGGAAGCTTGTGCAGAGGCAAATATTCCTGTATTAATTTTAGATCGCCCAAACCCAAACGGACATTATATTGATGGTCCTATTTTAGAACCTAAACACAGCAGTTTTGTAGGTAAACATCCTGTACCTGTTGTATACGGAATGACCATTGGTGAATACGGACAAATGATTAACGGTGAAAAATGGTTAAAGGGTGGAATTCAATGTGATTTAACAATAGTTCCGTTAGAAAATTACACGCACAAAACACAGTATAGTTTACCTATAAAACCATCTCCTAACCTACCTAATGATAAATCGATTAACTTATACCCTAGCCTAGGTTTTTTTGAAGGTACTACTATTAACGCTGGTAGAGGAACTGAAATTCAGTTTCAAATTTATGGCGCTCCGTTTTTTAAAGAGTCAAAATTTAGTTACACTCCAAAAGCTAATGAAGGTGCTAAATACCCTAAACATAAAGATAAATTGTGTTACGGAAAAGACCTTAGAAAAACTGAACGACTTAATGCAATTAATTTAGAATGGTTAATTGATGCTTATAAACAATCGTCTAAAAAAGAAGACTTTTTTGGAAAAACGTTTACCATTCATGCTGGTACCAAAAAATTACAACAACAAATAGAACAAGGAGTTTCTAAACAAGAAATTAGAAATTCTTGGAAAGAAGGGCTTAAAAAATTTAAAAAAGTTAGAGAAAAGTATTTATTGTATTAATGTAAGTTACTTGACTTTTTATTAAAAAAACACGAACTTCGCTAACTACTGATATAAATCATTAAAACGAATTCATATCATCAACGTTGTAAATAATGCGCCAAAATTACGGAGTAAATGGAATATTGAAAAATAATCTGAATTGAAAACCATTCGCGAAAATAAAAATGGAAAACGAAATTAAACTGACTTTAGCGGCTGAACCTTTCACAAAATGTTATGGAATTTTGATTCTTGAAAATGGAGATTATATGATTGAAATTGAGCAATCAAAAATTCCATCTGATTTTCTTAACAGACTAAAAATATGGTATGAAGAATATTATCCATATACAGCAATGAGTTTAAAAGAACTTGAATCTCACCGAGAACATACTGAGAAATTGGACAACGTCGGAATTGAATTACTGAATGGAATTCATAAAAACGAAATATTTAGCGATTTGAATATTAACAGATATGTTTATTACAGTAGAGGAATTGACAAACCAATACTTGAACTGAATTGAAAAAAGCACTATTTACAACAATGTATAACCGCAATTACGGCGGATTCGACTACGTCCGAATCCACTCGGAATTGCTAACACCAGTTATTAACCATAATTTTAAGTATATTTAATCCGTAACTACAGTTATACTAACCGTTAGCGAAAGATTATTTTTCCTTATTTATATATACCCATAACAACATCGCAAA
>CAZCHR010000104.1:0-9012 GCA_964498665.1 uncultured Tenacibaculum sp.
ATGTTTAAATAATATAATATACGGAAATTAAATGATTAACTCAATAAATGTTTTCCTTCTTTAAGGTTAATAATAACGTATTCACTTGGGCGAATTTGTCCTAAAGCTTTATTGTCAATCCAAATATTTAATCTAGCAGTAACATCTATTTTATGTAAAATATCTGCTCCATTATGTATTAAAACCGTACCATTACCCAATTTATCAAGATCAACTTTTTCTATATCAGTTTTTAAAAAAGTATATTCAGAAGTAATAGGCTTTAAGGCATAAGATGAAAGAAGTATTATTATTAAGAATAAAATTATGTTTTTAATTTTCATATTAAACATTTAAAAAAATAAAGGTAGCTATTTTATTTTTTAATTAATTCAATTTCAAATAATTTACCCCAATGTTTACCTGTAACAAATAAGCGTTTGTTTTCAGAATCATAAGCAATACCGTTTAAAACATCATCACTTGGTTCTAAACTTTGCTCTTTTGCTACAATATCTCTTAAGCCATTTAAATTAGCAACACCTTCAACAACTCCAGTTTCTGGATTGATTATTACGATTGAGTTCTGTTGCCATTTATTTGCATATACCTTTTCGTTAATTATTTCAATTTCATTTAAATTATCAACAGGATATTTGTTAGTATAAACCTGAACGTTTCTTTTTTCTTTTTGAGTTTTAGCATCCAAAAACCAAATTTTATTTGTTCCGTCAGATTTTATTAATTCATCGTCATTATGAGTTAATCCCCAACCTTCGTTACTGTTGTTGTAATCAAATTTTCCAATTTGTTTAAAAGTATTAAAATCATATACAAAACCTTTACGAGCTTGCCATGTTAACCAATAAATTTTATTGTTTAAAATAGTCATTCCTTCACCAAAGTATTTTTTATCTAAATCTATTTTTTGTAAAACTTCACCAGTTTTTAAATCAACTTTTCTTAAACTTGATTGACCTCTGCGTCCAGTAGTTTCATATAAAAAACCATCTTTATATTCTAACCCTTGTGTATAAGCTTCTTTATCATGAGGAAAAGTATTTATAATTTTATAAGAATAAACAGTTGGTGCATTTTTAGCTAATATTTCGATTGAATTATTAATTCTCTTAGATTTATTAGGATAAAAAGCTAAAGCGGTAATAGCATGTTTACCCACACCAAAATCGGTAGTGTTAATAGTTACACTAGTTTCGTTTTTATTTACACGTTTGTTATTAATAAATAATTGAACAGAGTCTATTTTTTTACCTTTAAGTTGTTCAAACTTAATAGCAGCCTTTTTACCTAAAGTAGTTTTTTTAGAGGTATTTAACTTAAATTTGTATCCTGTATTACTACAAGATGTAATCATTATAATTGATAAAGCTAAAGCAAAGTATGTATAAATACGCATATTTTATAGTTTGATTTCTAATTTATTCGATTTCTCTACAAATTAAAACAATTTATTTGTTTGAAAATTAAAAAATATGGTTAAATTTGCACCCTCAAACAACTAAAAAATATTTTTTAGTGTAAAACCTTACCATTTTTACATGTTTGATAAAAAAATAAAACAATTATTTAAAAGTCATTTAAGATGCAAAAAGGAATACATCCAGAAAATTATAGAATGGTAGCTTTTAAAGATATGTCTAACGGAGATGTATTTTTAACTCGTTCAACAGCTAATACTAAAGAAACTTTAGACGTAGAAGGTGTTGAATATCCATTAATTAAATTAGAAATTTCAAGAACTTCTCACCCTTTCTATACAGGTAAGTCTAAGTTAGTTGATACTGCAGGACGTATCGATAAGTTCAAAAATAAATACGCGAAATTCAAAAAATAATTTCAAGTATCTAAGATATTTAAAAGCTCTGACTGATGTCGGAGCTTTTTTATGTTAAAAAACTTGTATTTTAGCTGGTAAAATTCACAAAATGAGAGATACTATTTTAGCTGTATTTATTATCGCCACTTTAACATTTGCAGGATTAACTTATTTTTTTCCTGGTGGAACAACTATTTCGTTTTTAATCATCAGTTTTGTTTTAAGTTGTTTAGCAATTTACGATGCATTTATACAAAAAAATCATTCATTGCTAAGAGCTTTTCCTGTGGTAGCTCGTTTACGATGGATTTTTGAAGAAGAACGTGAGAAGATTCAGCAATATTTTATTGAAGATGATTTAAATGGAACACCAATAAATCGTGAAAAGAGAAGTATTGTGTATCAACGTTCTAAAAAAGAGGTAGAAACTGTTCCGTTTGGAACTCAACATAATCTATACGAAAAAGGTTATGAGTTTGTAAAACATTCGTTATTTCCGAAAGATCATCATGATATAGAAGGAGAGAAAATATTGATTGGTTCAGATAAATGTACTCAGAAGTATAATACATCTATTATTAATATTTCTGCAATGTCGTTTGGTTCGTTGAGTAAAAATGCAATTATGGCATTAAATCAAGGAGCAAAAATGGCTGGATTTGCACATAATACAGGAGAAGGAGGAATTTCACCTTATCATTTACAAGGAGGTGATTTAATTTTTCAAGTGGGTACAGGCTATTTTGGAGCAGGAAAATCTGTAGATGGTAAACGTGTTTTTGATGATATAATTTTTAAAGAAAATGCTACACGACCAGAAGTAAAAATGATTGAAATTAAATTTTCACAAGGAGCGAAACCTGGTCATGGAGGAATTTTACCAGCAAAGAAAAATACAGAAGAAATTGCGAAAATTCGTGCAGTTGAGCCTCATACAAAAGTAGATTCTCCTCCAAGTCATTCAGCTTTTTCAAATTTTGACGAAATGATTGCCTTTATTCAAACAGTCCGTGATTTAGCGGAAGGAAAACCAGTAGGGGTTAAGTTCTGTGTTGGAGATAATGATGAAATAGAAGCAATGATTAAAGCCTTTTCTGAAGTAAATAATTATCCAGATTTTATAGCTGTAGATGGAGGTGAAGGAGGTACTGGTGCAGCTCCTTTAGAATTTTCTAATTACATAGGTACACCATTATTAGAAGGGTTGGTATTTGTGAATAAAACATTGAGAAAATATAATTTAAAACATCAAATTAAAATTATAGCAAGTGGTAAAGCAATAGATGCTTTTGACATTATTAAGTATAAAGCTTTAGGAGCAGATGTAATTGCTATGGCACGTAGTTTTATGTTGAGTATTGGTTGTATTCAAGCTCGTGAATGTAATTTAGATAGTTGTCCTGTTGGAGTGGCTACTCAAGATGAAGATTTGGTAGAAGCATTAGTTGTTGGGGATAAAAATATACGTGTCAAAAATTATCATGATAAGACTATAGAAGCTGTTAAGGAAGTTACAGCAGCTATGGGGAAAAATTCTATTTCAGATATAGAAGCAAAACATGTTTTTAGAAGAGGTAAAGCGGGTGATATAAGGTCTTTAGATGTTGTTTATCAGTTAAATGAAGAAGTTTTAGTAAGTTAAATGAATAATAAATTAGGATTCAATTCAAAAGAATATCAATTAAAACGTTACCCTGCGACTGAAGATAAGTCATTACGAGCATGGAGTAATGCTGAATTATTGGTGTTAGATTATGTTAAGGATAAAGATGCCGAAAATATTCATTTATTTAATGATCGATTTGGAGTTTGGAATTGTGTATTAAATGATAAAAAACTTACCACGATTTGGACTTATGCGAGTCAACAAAAAGCGATTTCTCAAAATTTAACTTTAAATAATCTTTCGCCAGATTTTGATTGTCGAACTCCTTTAGATAATTTGTTAAATGTTGATTTGGCATTGATAAAAATACCTAAGTCATTAGAGTTATTTGAGTTGTTTTTACAGCAAATTCATAAATCTGCTAATGAAAATACTGAAGTTGTTTGTGGCTTTATGACGAAATACTTTTCTGCGTCTTATTTAAAAGTAGCAGAACAATATTTTGAGATTGTAACGCAATCAAAAGCATGGAAAAAATCCAGGTTATTAATTTTAAAAAAGCCTAAAACTAAGGTTGATTATAAGAAGTTGATTAATGAAATAAGTTGGAAAAATACTTTGCAGCAATATTATGGTGTTTTTTCTTCTGGTAAGGTAGATATTGGAACACAATTTTTACTTGAAAATATACAGTTTAAATCGGATGAATTAAATGTTATAGATGTAGCTTCAGGTAATGGAGTTATTGCATGTGAAATTGTAAAGCAAAATTCTGAAGTAAGTGTAACTTTAGTTGACGATTTTAATTTAGCGATTGCTTCTTCTAAATTAAATTTAATAAATGAAAAAGTGAATTTTATTTGTGCAGATACTTTAGGTGATTTAAAAGAAGCGTCTTTTGATTTAGCTATATCTAACCCACCATTTCATTTTGAGCATGAAAATAACATTGAAGTAGCTCTAAGTTTATTTAAAGGAGTGAAGAATTGTTTGAAGCCTAATGGACGTTTTGTTTTGGTAGCAAACTCTCATTTAAATTATAAAACACATTTAAATAAAATGTTTAATGAAGTATCTGTTTTAAAACAAAATAAAAAATTTGATATAATAGAATGTATAAAAAAACGCTAAGAAATAATTTCCTAGCGTTTTTTATAGATTTTCACTAAAATTAACTCAAAGAAAAATCATAAGAAAAGTCATCTTCTATTATCGGTTCTTTACAATTTTTAATATCATAAACAAACTCATCTATTTGTTCTTTGGTTACATTAGGCATACAAATTACATGTGCGATATCACCTTCAGTAGCTAGTTGCCATTTATCTTTAATAAATTTAGAAGTTTTAGGTAATACTACAGTAATTGCATTTGGATTTCTCCATGCATTAATGCCAATATTTTTTAATTCAGCTTCACAATATTCAGCAACTTCTAAGCTGTATTCATAACGTTCTTGTAAACCTTTAATTCCTAGTTTTTTTAAAGCATACCAAAGAAATAAAGGAGAGTGCCCATTTCGTGAACCTGTAATTGTAGTGTCTGAAGAACCAATATATGAAATACCTTTTGCAATTCGATCTCTATTAGAGCGTTTAGCTATAAGAACGCCAGTGGGTATTGGTGAGCCAATAAATTTATGACCACTTATAGAGATGCTATCGGCTCCATCTAAAAAATCGAAAGGTAATCTAGGTTGCATAAATGGGCCAAAAGTACCAGCCAATGCAGCGTCACAATGAATATAGTTATCCTGAATAGCTAAGTTACTTAGTATGTTTTTAATTTTTGATACATCATCTTTGGCTTCTTTCATAGTGGTTCCAAAAGTAGCTAAAACAATTACAGGTTTATGACGATTCATACGAACTGTATTTTCAAAATCTTCATAATCCATTTCTCCATTAGCTTGCGACTTAATTACTATACTAGGAATATTTAATAGATGAATATTTTTACGAACGCTGTAGTGAGTAGATTCAGAATAATATACAATTGCTTTAGGAAATAATTCACGAGCTAAGTATAAACCATATAGATTACTTTCCGAACCTCCGTTTGTTACATATCCCCAAAAATCTTTAGGGTTTGCTCTGAATAATTTAGCAAAAAAAGAAATTACTTCACGTTCCATTTCATGTGTTTGAACACGATATGTTCCATTTTCAAAAGGATCACCTAAGTTATTTATAGGGAATTTTAAAAAGTCATTTAAAACTGAGTAGTCAAAATCTTTAGAAACAGGGTAGCCTAAGAAAGTATTTCTTGCAGAAGTTAATTCATTTTTAAGTTTATCTAGTTTTTGTTGAGTTTCTATTGATAGGTTTTTTATGTTTTCCATACCTGTAAAATTTAACGGGCAAAAATACATGAACCTATGATATGAGTCATCTGTTTATTAAATAAATAGATTTTTTGTCTAAAAATAAAGATAATATAGATTAATAATCTGTTGAGTTGGTTTTGGGTGGTATTTAGTAGAAATTATTACTGTTTTTTGTTTTAAATATATTCGGTATTATAACAAAAAAAACCTCGTCCATTTTATACGAGGTTTTAAACTTATGTTTAGAAAAAAAATATTATATATAATTTTCAATTGGGTTACAAGAACAAATTAGGTTTCTGTCTCCAAAAGTATTATGAAATTTATAAATTAAAACTTTCTTTTACTTTAGAAATATAATCTAATTTTTCCCAAGTAAATAATTCAACATCTAATGTTTTTGTTTCGCCATTCGGCTGTTTAAAAGTTTTAGAGACAATTTCATTAACACGTCCCATATGACCATAAGCAGCAGTTTCGCTATACATCGGAGTACGTAGTTTTAAACGCGTTTCAATAGCGTGTGGTCGCATATCAAAAATTTCAGAAACTTTTTGAGCGATTTCACCATCAGTTAAATCAACTTTTGAAGTTCCGTAAGTATCAACAAAAACCCCCATAGGTTCTACTACTCCAATAGCATAAGAAACCTGAACTAAGACTTCATTACATAAACCAGCAGCCACTAGGTTTTTAGCGATATGACGAGTTGCGTATGCAGCACTTCTATCAACTTTACTAGGGTCTTTTCCAGAAAAAGCTCCACCACCGTGAGCACCTTTTCCACCATAAGTATCAACAATGATTTTTCGTCCTGTTAATCCTGTATCCCCATGAGGTCCACCGATAACAAATTTACCAGTTGGATTAATGTGATACTTTATATCATCATTAAATAATGCTTGAATATCTGTAGATAGTTGAGCTTTAACTCTAGGAATTAAAATTTCAACGATATCTTTTCTAATTTTAGCTAACATTGCTTCATCTTCATCAAAATCATCATGTTGAGTAGAAACAACAATTGCTTCAATTCGTTGAGGAACGTTATCGTCAGAATATTCAATTGTAACTTGACTTTTAGCATCAGGACGTAAATAAGCAATATCTTTATTTTCTCTACGAAGAACAGCTAATTCTTTTAAAATTAAATGAGATAAATCTAAAGCTAAAGGCATGTAGTTTTCGGTCTCGTTAGTAGCGTAACCAAACATCATTCCTTGATCTCCAGCTCCTTGTTCTTCTTTCGAAGCTCTATCTACACCTCTGTTAATATCATCAGATTGTTCATGTATTGCAGATAAAACTCCACAAGAGTTTCCATCAAACATATACTCTCCTTTAGTGTATCCAATTTTATTAATTACTTCACGAGCAATTTTTTGAACATCTAAATAAGTAGATGACTTTACTTCTCCAGCTAAAACTACTTGTCCAGTGGTAACTAAAGTTTCACAAGCAACTTTTGATTCTGGGTCAAAAGCTAAAAAATTATCTATTAAAGCGTCAGAAATTTGATCTGCAACTTTATCAGGGTGTCCTTCAGAAACACTTTCTGAAGTGAAAAAATATGACATAAGAATTCTTTTTAAAATTTATTAAAAGAAAAATAGAATTGATTGGTCGCAAAAGAAGTATATAATTACTGCTTTAGCATTTTTATTTAGAACATGAGTTCTATGAGGTTGCAATCAGTTCAAATTTTTCCTCAAAAATTGAAATGCAAAGTTAAATATTATTTTAGACACACAAAAACAAACTTGAAAGTAAATAGAAACTATTGATACTATGATAATAAAAACTAATTTTCGTAAAATTGCATTGGCAAAATATTTGTTTACTTTTGTAGTATATTAAACAAGACATTAACTTAATTAAAACATAATAAAATGGCATTAGAAATTACAGATGCAAACTTTGACGAAGTAGTATTAAAGTCTGACAAACCAGTATTAGTTGATTTTTGGGCTGCTTGGTGTGGACCTTGTAGAATGGTTGGGCCAATTGTTGATGAAATTCACAACGAATATGATGGTAAAGCTGTTGTAGGTAAAGTTGACGTTGATAACAATCAAGAATTTGCAGCAAAATATGGAGTAAGAAATATTCCTACAGTATTAATTTTTAAAAATGGTGAGGTAGTTGACAAACAAGTTGGTGCAGCTCCTAAAAAAGCATATACAGATAAAATTGATGCAGCTTTATAAAAAGTGTATTTACAATATATCTTAAAAGGTTTGGCTATCGCTGAACCTTTTTTTATTTTCGATGTATATGATCGATTTAAATAATACTTCTTCTGAAATAAAAAATCTTGAATTACTTGCTAAACAAGTTGTAGAAGGTTTTATAACTGGAATGCATAAAAGTCCATTTCATGGATTTTCTGTCGAGTTTTCTGAACACAAGCTATATAATAAAGGTGAGAGTACTCGTCATATAGATTGGAAACTATTTGCTAAAACAGAAAAACTTTATACGAAAAAGTATGAAGAGGAAACTAATTTGCGCTGTCATTTAATAATTGACAATTCAGCTTCAATGCATTACCCTGTTATAAAAAATCAATCAGTTGATAATTTAAATAAAATAGGGTTTTCAGTAGTTGCAGCTGCTTCTTTAATGGATATTTTAAAAAAGCAACGAGACGCTGTAGGTTTAAGTATTTATTCAGATACTTATGAGTATTATGCGCCAGAAAAAGGAAGTGAGCGCCATCGTAAAATGCTTTTAAATCAATTAGAGTTGATGTTTTCTTCAAAACCTTCAAAAAAAACAGATACTTATAGATACTTGCATGAAATAGCGGAAAAAATGCACCGTCGTTCTTTAGTTTTTTTATTTACAGATATGTTTCAAACAACAAAAGATGAAGAACAGTTGTTTGATGCTTTAAGGCATTTAAAATTTAATAAGCATGAAGTTGTATTGTTTCATACTTATGATGAAAAAACAGAATTCAACTTTGAATTTGATAATATTCCCAAAAAATTCGTGGATGTAGAAACTGACGAAGAAATAAATTTATATGCAGAAAATGTACAACAAGATTACGAGAAATTAAGTCGAAAATTCTTCAGTGATCTTAAAAACAAGTGCTTACAGTATAAGATAAATTATGTGCCTGTAGATATTAATGAAGGATATGATAAAATACTTACTTCGTATATTATTAGTAGACGAAATTTTTTATAATATTTTCTTTTATATTTAAAAAAAGGTTATATATTTGCATCCGCTTAGAGCAACGGTCTGGTAGTTCAG